>JAGWBT010000029.1 GCA_021295755.1 Candidatus Poribacteria bacterium | reverse complement strand
CGAAGGTTCCACTCTGCTTTACATAGCCCAAACCTTCAGGGGTGGCGGGCAAAAATCCTGCACATTCAAAGACGACATCCGCTCCTTCCCCTCGCGGTGTCTCTGATTTGACCAACTCCGTGCGTTCCTCGACAGTGGTCACATCCTCTATGTCAATGGTGACGTCGGCGCCCATCCGTTTAGCAAGTTCCAAACGTCTCGCGGGTCCACCGACGACAATTAGCTTCGCTGCACCGCTGATCTTCGCACAGATCAACGTCACTAACCCGATTGCCCCGGCACCCTGAATGCACCTGACCGCGCATCACCGCATGTACACCAACCGTGAACGGTTCTGTCATCACGGCAGCTTCCGGAGAGGCACTGGTCTTGATGAAACAGGTGTTCGGATAAGAGAGGTAAATGTAATCGGCGAATCCACCACGAAAGTGAGGTGCGTCATCCGGATTCCATTGGAAACCGTAGGCACCATAGCTTGTCCCCGGTGCAAGGATGACACGATCCCCTTCACGAATCGGATTGCCCACGTAGTCTGTCTTTACACCTTCACCTACTGCATCAATGACACCGACATTCTCATGACCGAGTAACACTTCCCGATCAAATCCGTTCTGCCAGTTGTGTAGGTCTGTTCCACAGATTCCCGCCAACTCCTGTCGCAGCAGCACCGTGTTCGGTGCCGGATCGGGTACAGGATATTCTCGAACATCAAAATCCTGCCCATGTGCAACAACCGCTCTACCTGTTCTTGCCATCTTTCTTTCTCCTTGTATGATTTTGCGAAAAGGTTTATAATACGTCGAAATCATCACGATTATACAAAAAATCACACGAGAGAGCAACGGAAAAACCACCAATTACATTTTCACCCCCTACCCAATGAAGCGATAGGTAGTAACCTGCGTTACCTGGGAGAACTCGATACAATGTACAGTGCTGGAAAAATCTTTGAGCAACAACCCAACTTCCCTTCCTGTCACGCCTCAACAATTACCGAACTTCCCAACGGCGATCTGCTTGCTGCATGGTATGCCGGATCACGAGAGGGAGAAAAAGACGTGGCAATATTCACTTCGCGTCGCTTTTACGGCAGCGAAGGCTGGATCGAGCCGGAGATGGTTGTGAATACTCCAGACTGCTCCGAGGGCAACCCCGTCCTGTTTGCCGATACAAGTAATCAGATTTGGTTATTCTACGTTACGATGTACGGCAACCGTTGGACACAGTGCAAGATGTATTACAAGAAGTCAAGCACAATGGGCTATAGTTGGGAGGAGAGTGTCGTTCTCCGTGAAGAGTTAGGATGGATGACACGCAATAAACCGCTCTATCTCTCCAATGGTGAAATTCTACTGCCGGTCTATGATGAACGGAATTGGCATTCGATGGTGATGATCTCCGGTAACGGCGGCGAGACGTGGAATACATTTGGAAATGTGTCGAGTCCAAAGGGGGTCATCCAACCAACGGTTGTTGAACGTACGGACGGCAGCTTGTTGATGCTGATGCGCAGTCGGGATGGGGAGGTCTGGCGTTCCACCTCCGCGGATTTGGGCAAAACTTGGGACGCAGCCGAGCCAACGGATCTGCCAAACCCCAACAGCGGCGTTGATATGGTAAGCTTGCGCAACGGAAACATCGCGCTCGTCTACAATGACACCCCGCGCGGACGGACGCCCCTAACGGTCGCGCTATCAACCGACGAAGGAGAGACGTGGGTATACAAACAGCATCTCGAAACTGAGGAGGGTGAATACTCCTATCCCGCCATTATCCAATCCCACGATGGTGGTATCCATATCACCTATACCTACAGACGTACTAGCATCATGCACGTTGAAGTCGATGAGGAGTGGATTCAGGAATAGTGTGAATTGTTGATTACCTATGTTAGAAAATCGATTCACTGTTTTTTCCTATTGCCTTAAATGTTGAATTGTGATAAAATTAATTGCTTGATCAAATAAGTTACCCAAATTACACACATAATTGGAGATTGATTCACATGCCGAATGCCCTTTTTGTTTATCCCGAGTTTCCGCCATCGTATTGGGGCTATAAATATGCCTTGGACTTTGCGGGCAAAAAATCGGCCATGCCGCCGCTCGGATTGTTGACTGTTGCTGGGATGTTCCCGAAGAATTATCAACTCAAAGTCGTTGATATGAATGTTACCACCTTAACGGAGGCAGACATTGATTGGGCGGATGTCGTTTTGACATCTACGATGGTTGTTCAAAAGGAATCATTGTATGAGGTCATTCAGCGATGTAACCGGTCTGGAGTTCCTATTGTCGCTGGTGGACCGCACCCTACTTCCTATCATGACAATATAAGAGAGGAAGCGGAAGGAGAGGTCGATCATTTTTTCTTTGGGGAAGTGGAGGAAATATTTGAGGATTTTCTCACAGATTTTGAAGCGGGAGTTGCCAAAGACGTATACCGCGAAAAGAGAAAACCGGATGTAACAATAACACCCCCGCCCCGTTATGACCTTATTAATATACACGATTACGGTTCAATGGCACTCCAATTTTCACGTGGATGTCCCTTTGACTGCGAATTTTGCGACATAACCAAACTGTTCGGTCGTGTGCCGCGCACCAAAAGCAATGAGCAGATGATGACGGAGTTTGATATGCTTTACCGGCTCGGCTGGCAAGGCTCACTGTTTGTAGTTGATGACAATTTCATCGGAAATAAGCGGGATGCCATGCGCCTGCTACCTGAAGTAAGGGCGTACCAGAAGGAAAAAAATTATCCGTTCAAGCTGTTCACCGAAGCCAGCGTCAATCTCGTCGAAATTCCTGAGATGTTGGATGCAATGAGCGATGCCGGTTTTGACATGGTATTTTTGGGGATCGAAAGCCCGAATGAAGACGCGCTATTGATGACCAAGAAGAAACAAAATACCAACAAAGAAGAAGATGCGGGCAGCTACCTACTGCGCGCCATTCGCACGATACAGAATAGTGGCATAGAGGTGACCGGCGGCTTCATTATCGGCATGGATGGGGACAAAGAATTTGATTCGCATATTCGGTTTATTCAAGAAGCCGGCGTGCCCATGGCGATGGCAGGTTTGTTGACCGCTTTGAAAGAGACCAATCTTTATCATCGTCTCCAAAGTGAAGGGCGTCTGCTTGACGAATCTACAGGAAACAACACTGACATCACGTTGAATTTTGTTCCCGAACTCCCACGAGAACACCTGATTTCCGAATATAGACGCGTCGTCTCCACGCTGTATGACCCGACCTTGGAAAATTATTTTGAACGCTGCCTCACGCTGATTAAGAATCTCAAGCCTGTCAAACATGGACAAGGAAGGATTGGCAAGATGGAGTTAATGGCTGTCGCTCGGTCAATGAAGCGACAACTTTTCTCCAAACAGGGTCCCGCATACCTCCGGTTTTTAATAAACGTGATCAAAGATTACCCAAGTATGCTTGATAAAGCGATACGCCTCGCCATCCACGGTTATCATTTTGAGAAAATGACCAGTCAGACGGTTGCTGTCGATAATTTCAAGCAGTATCTGACAAAAGAGATTAACGCCTTTGAGGAGATTATATCTCCCGCCCAATCGCAGCAGGATTCCCAATCGGTTGCTAAATCCGGTGTGAGTCGTATTGGAGAAATTCGTTCGCACGCACAAGAACTCTTAGCACGTGTCTACGCACAATATGAAGACATCCATGAGGACTTTAGATATAATGTGCGTGATGCGCTTGATACCTTCCAGAAGTCTGTGTTCAAACACTATTTGGAGGCTGAGTTCGGCGCATTTAAGGAAACCGTTTCCCGGTTTGCTAGAGCGGGCGGCGATCGAATCAGTGAAGTTGGTGAGCATGCGGGTGAGCTCTTGACACGCGTCCACGCACAATACGAGCGAATTCATAAAGATTTTAGATATGGTATTCGTGATTCGGTTATCTCTTTCCAAGAATCTGTGAAATCTCACCTGGATCAGCTTGTGGGTCCAGTCCCAATCGAAATTAAGAGTTTCGACTAGTCTGTCTGAGTTGTACCTCTCGAAACCATGGGCAGCATCGAAATTGAAAATCTCCGCTTTACCTACCCCAGTCGCAACACGCCAACTTTACGCGGAATAGATGCAAAGGTCGCGCCCAAAGCGTTTATTCTGCTCACAGGCCCCACGGGCTGCGGCAAATCAACACTGCTCCGGACGTTGAATGGCTTAATTCCTCACGCTTCGGGAGGAAACTTGTCTGGCAGCGTCCGGGTCGGCGGAACGAGCGTTGCTGAGCAGCCAATCGCTGTGACATGCCAACAAGTAGGACTGTTGTTCCAAAATCCTGAAGAGCAGCTCTTTTGCATCATCGTAGAAGATGAGATTGCATTTGGATTAGAGAACCAAGGACTTCCCTCCCATGAAATAGATCGCCGAATTGACTCCGCATTAACGCAAGTCGGACTTGCCGGATTCAGAAATCGTGAAATCGCTTCGCTATCAAGTGGACAGAAACAGCGAGTTGCTCTTGCGTGCGTATGCGCAATGCGACCACAAATTCTGTTGCTTGATGAACCGACCAGTTATCTTGACCCACAAGCCACTCATGACATCCTTGAGATTATCCGTGATTTGAATAGAGAGCTCGGCATTACCGTTATTGTTGCGGGACATCAGGTTAATGAGATAGCACCCTTGTGTAGTCAGGTGTGGCTCATGAATGACGGTAAACTGGTTTCCGATCTGCCGATAGATCAGGCATTCACAGATGTCAAGCGGTACTCCCAGCTTGGTGTACAGGTGCCAGAGCTCGCGCAAGTTGCAGCGCGACACGGCTATGCTGAGCGCCCATTGACGCTTGACCATGCCATGCGGCTCTTTGCCAACCAGACTCAGGATTCAAAACAATCCCAATTTCATCGAAATGAAACACCTGACGGGATTATCAGGGCTGACACATCATCAGGAAAGGATGGATTGGCGCATACAACACCTGTTCCAACTCACACCCCTCCTGCGAATCCGAATGACATTTTAGCGGAGGTTCAAAGCCTCTCTTTTCGTTACCCACAGACTTCTGCTGATGTACTGAAAGGCATCTCCTTTCAAATTAGGGGCGGTGAGGTCGTCGCAATTATGGGAGCAAATGGGTCAGGGAAGACGACGCTACTCCTACATCTGATTGCACTCCTACGCCCATCAGCAGGACAGGTCCTCATCAAAGGTCAGGATACCCGGCGTTGCAAGCCCCGCCATCTCGCAGGTCAAGTGGGGATTGTTTTTCAGAACCCAGACCTGCTGTTGCAAGCAGCAACTGTATCTGAGGAGGTGGCTTTCGGCCCAAAGAACTTCAAGCTGTCTCGTCAGGAAGTAGAGGAACGACTCGAAGAGATCTTGATGATGTTTGACTTAGAAACCCTCAAAGCGGAAGCCCCTTACGCCCTTTCACGAGGGCAACGGCAACGTGCCGCAGTCGCTGCGAGTTTTTCCCTCTACCCCGATCTTCTCCTTCTTGATGAGCCAACAACAGGCCAGGATTACTATCATTTGCGGCAGCTCATGCAGACGCTGGACAGCACTATGAAAACACAAAACAAAACAGTGGTGTTCTGTACCCACGATGTCCACCTCATGCTAGAATACGCTAGCCGGGTATTGCTGCTGCATCGTGGAGAACTCATCTTTGACGGAACATCTGATGCCGCTTTTGAAAATCCTGAACGCTTGGAACAGGCGTCACTTGTTCCACCACTGACCATGCAACTACAAAGGCTCCAAAATGACAAAACTCCATCCTCACACGAAAATCCTCCTCCTCGCAATTGTTAGCTGTCTGGTCATTTTGCTCGATAGTCCAATTGCCCTGTTTGTGTGTTTTTTGGTAAGCCTCTGCTTCCAAGCATCAATCCCGCCGTCGTGGCGCCAGATTCGTCTGCTCATCCTCTTTATTGGATTAGGAACATGGGGACTGATTTACAGCCAAGGCATATTTTATAATCAATTCCCTCGAACCGTCATTTTTACGCTTATCCATAAAGATGTTCCCATCATCGGGGGGTTGACGGGTGGCATCCATCTCTATCGTGAGGGTTTGTTTCACGGTGCCGTTCAATCTTTGCGGTTTAACACAATGTTGACGATCAGTTGTTTTATTATCTGGACAACTCAACCCCGTGACCTCTTGCTTGCCCTTGTGAAGCTACGTGTTCCATACAGTCTTGCATTTATGGTGACGACAGGGCTGCGCTACATTCCGCTTATCGGTTCAGAGGCGCAAACTGTAATTCGTTCGCAGCGGCTACGCGGTTTCCGTTATTTACAACTTAATCTCTTTCATACGATCCGTGGAATCTTAAACAGTTTGCGTCCAATCTTAACCAATAACATCCGACGAGCAACGCATCTCAGTGAAGCTGTGGAGAGCCGCGCATTTTCTCCTGATGCTGCGCATCGCACCTCTCTGCGTGAGTTGAAAACACGACAGCAGGATGTTATCCTGATTTCCCTCTCACTGGTCTGTCTACTGGGTGTTATTGGCTTAAAAGGTGTCTACTTTCTTTACGCCAACGGACTCTATTATGCCTCTTGGTTGAGAGGCGCGTACACCTTCGCACGCGAAGTGCTATAATATAGCCTAAGTTGCCACTTATAGGGAACACGGCAAACCGGAAGAATAGGTGTTCATCGCTCACAGTGGATCGGCAAATTCATTGCACACGGCACACGCGCAAGGGTATAGCTTGGATATGTCTATCCAAGCGGAGCGGACTGAATAAACAACCTGAAGCGCGGCGCATGAAAAGGATTGAAAACACCCCAATCTTTAATGGGTAGCAACTTGGGTTATCGTACAGGTAAAACCGGAGAGGAAATTGTGGAAAATGTCAGAACGTATATTAGTTGTTGACGATCAGACGGCAATGCAAGATTTATTGACTGGCCTTCTCGAACAACGTGGCGCAGAACCGGTGGCGGTTGGTACTGTGGAGGAAGGGCTGGAGATGGTTACTAAAAGTCCGGATGCCTTTGATCTCGTTATCTTGGACCTCGATTTTGGTGAAGGACAGACAAACGGGCTCGCTGGCTTGGAAGAAATCAAGAAAATCAACCCCTCTCTGCCGGTCGTTATCCTAACAGGCAAAGGTACTATCTCGACCGCTGTCGAAGCGATTAAACTGGGTGCCCAAGAATATGTCGAAAAAGATTTCTACATCGAAGAAAATATGGAACTTGCCCTTACCCGGCTCAACCATCTGATTCGCGCCACAGTTGATAACAAAAGGCTGCGTCGAGAGCGCGAGTTTTATCGCGAGGAGCTGAAAGGGAGATACAACATCGTTGGCAAAAGCCGAGCTATTCAACAGGTGCACCAACAGATTACGGAAGTGGCTTCTATTCCACGGCCCGTCCTGATTCGTGGTGAACGCGGAACGGGCAAGGAATTGGTCGCTGCTGCAATCCATAGTAACAGCGATCGCCAGAAACGTGCGTTCATCACCATTAACTGCGCAGCGTTGGCAGAGGGGCTTCTAGAATGCGAACTCTTTGGGCAGGAAGATAACGCTTTTACAAATTCATCGTTCCGAGAGGGACGCTTTGTGTTAGCGGATAGGGGAACGCTCTTTCTCGACGAGATCGGTAATATGTCGGTTGAATTTCAGCAGAAGATCCTGCGCGTGCTGGAATATCAGCAGT
The DNA here is from genome assembly GCA_021295755.1 of Candidatus Poribacteria bacterium. Lineage (NCBI taxonomy): Bacteria > Candidatus Poribacteria > Candidatus Poribacteria bacterium. The sequence goes on along the minus strand of JAGWBT010000029.1, from coordinate 15,780 downwards.
TTGAACGGGTTGGTGGTACGAAGACGATGAAGGTTGATGTACGGGTTATTGCTGCAACCAATAGCGATATGGAGGCGGATATAGAGACAGGCAAATTTCGGGCAGATCTATACGATCGACTCGCATTTGAAACAATTTGGCTGCCGCCGTTGCGTGATCGGAAAGAGGATATTGAACTGTTATGCTATCATTTCATGGAGCGCCTCGCAGGAGAAGTCGCTGACATCAAACCCAAAAGATTGGCTCCTGAGACTCTAGAGCACTTGAGCGCGTATGATTGGCCCGGTAATGTCCGGGAACTCAAGTATGTTATAGAGCGTATTACGTATAAGGTTGATGGAGATACCATTTCCCCACATCACCTGCCTCAAGAGATACTTACCGTCTATTCGCGCTCTGGCGATGGAGAAACCCTCTCGAATAGGTTGGCTCAAGTTGAAAAACAGATTCTCATTGATATGTCCGAGCAGTGCAAGGGAGACTTGGAAGAAATTGCTCGTCAACTGAGCACCCCACTTGAATCGCTGAAACAACTGATGCAGAAACATCAGATTGACGATACACAGTAGAACCGGCACAAAGTTGGATTAGAAATCAGATCGGAGGGAACGTTATCATGACCGTTCAGGCAGCTGCAAAAAAGAAAATAGTTCCGCCACCACCGCTGAAGCATGGAGAACGACTGACACGGGACGAATTTGAGCGGCGTTATGAGGCAATGCCGCACCTGAAGAAAGCGGAACTGATTGGAGGAATTGTTTACATGGGTTCACCTGTAAGGGCCGATATTCATGGTAAACCTCACGGGTATATTATGACTTGGATCGGCGTTTATTGCGCTGCAACACCCGGTGTTGATTTTTTGGATAACACCACTGTTCACCTCGATTCCGACAACGAGGCGCAGCCCGATGCGTTGCTCCGGATTGATGCAGACGGCACCTCCCGTCTCAACGATAAGGGTTACATTGAAGGTGCACCGGAATTGATTGTCGAAATTGCAGGGACAAGCGCGGACTACGATTTGCACGAAAAATTAGATGCCTATCTCCGTAACGGGGTAGCAGAGTACATTGTGTGGCAGACGCAGGAGGGGCGACTCGATTGGTTACGTCTCGTCAATGCGGAATATGTGCCGATGGTGCCCGATGTAGAGGGATTGATAGAAAGCCAAGCATTTCCCGGTTTGCGCCTAGCAGTGAATGCACTCATAGAAGGCGATCTCGCGACCGTTTTGTCTGAATTACAAAAGGGATTGGAGACAGATGAACATGCTGCATTCGTCAGGCAGCTGCTAGAGAAAACGAATTTAGATACTTGAAAGCATACAAAACCTTGTTCTTTGGGGAATTTCCATGTTATTCACAATCACAACGACAGCACATCAGGCAGATAATCTCAGCTTCTTGCTTCACAAGCACCCGGCACGGGTGCAAGTCTTTGGATTGAAATTTGGAAAGGTCCATGTTTTTTATCCGGAGGTAAGCGAGACGCGTTGCACAGCAGCGATGCTGCTTGAAGTTGACCCTGTCGCGCTGGTCCGTAGGCATGGAGGTGGAAGCGGTGGTACGTTGGGAGCCTATGTAAATGACCGTCCTTACGTGGCATCATCATTTTTGAGCGTAGCAATCTCGCAGATATTCGGAACTGCGCTAGCGGGGCACTGCAAAGATCTGCCTGACCGGGTGGACGAAGCGATGCCTTTTGAAGTGAACGTCACCGTCCTACCCTGTCGTGGGGGTGAGACGATGCTTCGACAGCTTTTTGAACCGCTCGGTTATCAGGTAGATGCAACACCGCACGCGCTTGATGAACGATTCCCACAGTGGGGCACCTCACGCTACTTTACGGTGACCCTGAAAGCAACGTGTTGCCTGCAAGCGCTCCTGTCGCACCTTTACGTGCTTGTACCTGTTTTGGATGATGACAAGCATTATTACGTTGGTGAGGACGAAGTGGAGAAACTACTGCGTCGTGGAGAGAGGTGGCTACCTTCACACCCAGAACGGGACCTCATCACTGAGCGATACCTCAAATACCAACGCTCATTGGTGCGCGAGGCATTAGCACGGTTGCAGGAGGACGCAACAACGCCCGATGCAATGGCGGAGAGGTACGCCGCTGCGGAAGAAGCTTTGGAAGCACCGGTACGACTGAATGCGCTGCGATTGGAGGCGGTGTTGGAGACGTTGACGCACTGTGGTGCCAGGCGGGTGTTAGACCTCGGATGCGGCGAAGGAAAACTGCTCGTCATGCTGATGAAAGACTCGTATTTTGAAAAACTCGTCGGGGTGGATGTTTCCGCACAAGCATTAGAAAGCGCCGCGAGACGGCTATACCTCGACCGCCATCCGAAACGCCGAGAGCGGGTGTCGCTCCTTCACGGTGCCTTGACCTATCGTGATGACCGCTTACATGGCTTTGATGCCGCCGTGCTGGTTGAAGTCATTGAACATCTAGATGCGCCACGTCTGAGAGCTTTGGAGCGCGTTGTCTTCGCACATGCCCAGCCGGGATGTGTCATCGTCACGACACCCAATCGAGAATATAACGCTCGCTTTGAATCTTTGCCTGCGGGCAACTTTCGCCATCCTGACCATCGCTTTGAATGGGGGCGTTCCGAGTTTAGTACATGGGCAGAATATGTCGCAGCGCAATTTGGCTATACCGTAAGGTTCGTTCCAATCGGTGAAGCAGACGAAGCACTCGGTCCGCCGACGCAAATGGCGGTGTTTGAACAACTACACGATTGATTTGATACGCCCCTAGTGGTGAATTTCACCGAAGAAGCAACTGAATTCCCCGCAACAGAACTTATAACAATTCTGACAAGGAATAACGCATTGTTGAAACGTGAGGCGTGAAACGTAAATCAGTTCATTGGATAATTGACAGAACTCATGAACAACTGTAGCTGCTTGTAAGTTTCCCCGAATGATGCGATACAATTATTCAGAAACGGTATTATAACAACTCCTTTTGGGAATCAAGAGGGTGACAATGGGTGAAACCAAAACCATCACCGTTCCAGAGCTATCCCTTGTCCTACTAATCGGTGCATCGAGTGCAGGTAAGAGCACCTTTGCCCGTAGGCATTTTAAGCCGACGGAGATCTTGTCCTCCGATTTCTGCCGTGGGTTGGTGTCGGACGATGAGAATGACATGGATGCGACGGAGGCGGCTTTTGATGTGTTGCGTTATATTGCTGTCAAACGGTTGGCGGCGAGACGGTTGGTGGTTGTGGATGCTACAAACCTGAAACCCGAAGATCGCAAGCCGTTTGTCGATTTAGCGCGAGCGTATCATGTCCTGCCGATCGCCATCGTATTAGAGCCACCGCAAAAAGTCTGCACCGCACGTAATCAAGCACGCCCCGATCGGGATCTACCGCGAAGCGTGATTCGTCAGCACATCCAGCAATTGCGCAGATCTGTACGCAGACTGGAGAAGGAAGGTTTTCGCTACATCTATCGCCTGCGTAGTGAGGAAGAGATTGATTCGGTTCGTATCGAGCGACAACGGCTCTGGACCGATCGTCGAGACGATTCTGGGTCGTTTGACATCATCGGTGATTTACACGGCTGCTGTGACGAATTGGAAGAATTGCTCGGTGTACTCGGCTACGTCCGAAATGAGGCTGGGATATTCGTCCACCCCCAAGGCCGACGTGCCTTCTTTCTAGGTGATCTGGTTGATAGGGGTCCGCGCATTGTGGACACGCTGAAGCTGACCATGGGAATGTGTGAGGTAGGCAGTGCGTTATGCGTACCGGGAAATCATGACATAAAATTGATTCGGAAGTTGCGTGAGCGAAACAAGACCGAAAAATTTTCGCATGGAGGTCGCCATCGGAGTAAAAGTTCTGGGACTCAAATCGTGCATGGACTTGCCGAGACACTTGCGGAGTTCGACGCGCTCCCTGATGATGAGCGAGAAACATTTGAGGGAAAGGTTATCGCGTTTCTGGACAGCCTTGTGAGCCACTACCTTCTTGATGACGGCAAACTGGTTGTCGCACACGCGGGGATGAGGGAGGAGATGCAAGGGCGGGCGTCAGGAGCGGTGCGTGAGTTTGCGCTTTACGGCGAGACGACCGGCGAGACCGATGTGTTTGGTCTGCCCATCAGGTACGATTGGGCATCGGAGTATCGAGGTCATGCAACCGTCGTTTATGGCCACACCCCCGTCCCTGAACCCGAATGGCTCAACCACACCATCAACATTGACACCGGCTGTGTGTTCGGAGGCAAGCTGACGGCTCTGCGCTATCCCGAAAAGGAATTGGTGTCCGTCCCGGCGCAGCGGGTCTATTCCGAACCTGTGCGTCTGTTCCTTGAGCCTGAACCGGAGGCACCGCAGTTGACCGCACAGCAGGCACACGATGACCTGCTCAACATCGCTGACTACTTACAAAAATTGATGATTCACACACAGCTGATGGGGAATGTGGTTGTCCGTGAAGAAAATGCTGCCGCTGCGCTTGAAGTGATGACGCGCTTTGCGGTTGCTCCACAGTGGCTTATCTATCTGCCGCCCACAATGTCGCCCAGTGCAACATCGGGTCGTCCAAACATGCTGGAACACCCGGAGGAGGCGTTCTCTTACTTCCGCAACGAAGGTGTGTCGCAAGTCATCTGTGAAGAAAAGCACATGGGTTCGCGTGTCGTTATCGTGCTATGTCGTGATGAAACGATTGCCCTCAAACGATTCGGCATTATTGGCAATGGCACAGTTCAACCCACGTTTGACGGCGACAAATCGTCGGAGGGTAACCGTATTGAACCCAGTATCGGTGTTTGTTATACACGGACAGGGCGTCCCTTCTTTAGCGACCCTGAAATAGAGGGCGCGTTGCTCCAACGACTCCATACCGCCTTTGATGCAATCAAGTTTTGGGAAACGCATGAAACCGATTGGGTTTGTCTTGACGCTGAGCTAATGCCGTGGTCTGCAAAGGCGCAGGAGTTGATCAAGGAACAATACGCGCCGGTCGGTGTCGCCGGGCAGATTGCGCTCAAACATGCTGCGGATGTTCTCACACAATCGGAAGCGCGAGGGCTGGCTGTGCAAGAACTACAGAAGCAAATTGCCCAACGGCAGGATAGCGTCGAACACTATCGCAACGCTTATCGGCAGTACTGTTGGGAGGTGGCATCACTCGACGACCTGAAACTTGCACCCTTTCATCTGTTAGCGGTAGAGGGCAAAGTGTACACTGACAAAGACCACCGCTGGCACCTCGAAACACTGAAGGCGCTGTGCGATGCTAACCCTGACCTACTCCAAGCCACCGCTTACCACGTTGTGGATGTGGGGGACGAAGCATCACAGGGTGGAGCGATTCAGTGGTGGGAGACGTTGACGGAACAGGGTGGTGAGGGAATGGTCGTCAAGCCGTATGATTTCCACCCGCGTGGCTCGCGTGGACTGGTGCAACCGGCGGTCAAGTGTCGTGGATCAGAGTATCTGAGAATCATCTACGGTCCCGAATATTTGCTCTCCGAAAACTTAGACCGATTGAAAGCACGTAACTTGGGCGTTAAAAGACAGTTGGCGCTCCGCGAGTTTGCACTTGGTATCGAAGGATTGGAACGCTTCGTGCGCCGCGAGCCACTTCAGCGTGTGCATGAATGCGTCTTCGGCGTTCTGGCGTTAGAGAGCGAGCCTGTCGACCCACGGTTATAGTTTTGAATGAGCGTGTTTTATTTGCCAGCGTAAGCAATTTTGAGCAAGGATGGAAGAGATGTTTCATTCGCTTTTGCCTATCTTCCATCCTTCCCTATTTTCTGAAGATTGGAAAGGAGGAGCCGGAAATTATGTCTGATACCTATGAGAAAATCTACGCACAGTCATTGAACGAGCCGGAGGCGTTTTGGGCGCAGGCAGCGGAAGATGTGCACTGGTACAAGAAGTGGGATACAGTGCTTGATGACTCGCAGAAGCCTTTCTATCGCTGGTTTACAGGGGGCATGACCAACAGCTGCTACAACGCCCTCGACCTGCATGTGGAAAGTGGACGCGCTGACCAGACAGCACTCATTTACGATAGTCCCGTTACAGACACTATTGAGACCTTCACCTACCGAGAACTTCGGGACGAAGTTGCACGTTTTGCAGGTGTCCTTGTTGCTCAAGGCGTTCAGAAAGGCGATCGGGTGATTATCTACATGCCTATGGTGCCCGAGGCGGTTATCGCCATGCTTGCCTGTGCTCGGATTGGTGCGGTTCATTCGGTTGTCTTCGGAGGATTCGCTGCCAATGAACTGGCAACCCGCATTGACGATGCAAAACCGAAACTCATCCTCTCCGCTTCGTGCGGTATTGAAGTGGACCGGATTGTGGCATATAAGCCCCTACTTGATAGCGCTATTGAACTCGCGGTAGAAAAGCCTTCGCGCTGTATCATCCTACAGCGTCCCCAAGAAGAGGCGTCCATGATCGAGGGTCGCGATTTGGATTGGACGGAAGTTATGGAGGGCGCGACTCCAGTCGATTGTGTGCCGGTTGCCGCAACAGATCCACTTTATATCCTCTACACTTCCGGTACAACGGGTGTGCCGAAAGGTGTTGTACGTGACAACGGCGGTCATCTGGTCGCGCTCAATTGGAGCTTAAAGAATGTTTATGGCGTGGATGCCGGCGAAGTATACTGGGCAGCTTCAGACATCGGTTGGGCTGTTGGCCATTCCTACACTGTCTACGCGCCTCTTTTTAAGGGATGTACGACGGTTTTGTACGAAGGGAAACCGGTTGGCACCCCCGATCCGGGGGCATTCTGGCGGGTCATTTCCCAACATGGGGTGAGTACTTTGTTCACGGCACCGACCGTCTTCCGGGCGATTAAACGGGAGGATCCGAATGGCGATTATATCCGTAAGTACGATCTCAGCGGTTTCCGGGCACTCTTTCTTGCCGGTGAGCGATGTGATCCTGACACGCTAATCTGGGCGCAGGAACAACTTAACGTCCCAGTAATTGACCACTGGTGGCAGACGGAAACTGGTTGGCCCGTTGGCGCGAACCCCATCGGCATCGAGGCGTTTCCCGTAAAGCCGGGTTCCTGTACCAAGCCGGTCCCGGGCTACGATGTGCGGGTCTTAGATGATGATGGCGCAGAGGTGGAAGCGAGCCAGATTGGTAATATCGTCATCAAGTTGCCGTTGCCTCCCGGCTGCCTCCCGACGCTATGGAACAACGACGGGGGTTATCAGTCGTCTTATCTCAGTACCTATTCGGGTTACTATTTGACAGCGGATGCCGGCTACAAGGATGAAGAGGATTACCTCTGGATCATGAGCCGCACGGACGACATCATCAATGTGGCAGGACACCGTCTCTCCACCGGCGCGATGGAGGAAGTACTAGCAGCGCATCCCGACGTAGCTGAGTGTGCTGTCGTGGGGATCGCAGACCAAATTAAAGGGGAAGTTCCGATGGGCTTTATTGTGCTGAAAGCTGGCGTCCAACGTGCCGAGGATCTCATCATTCAGGAACTTATCCAGATGGTACGTGGGGAGATTGGTCCCATCGCCTCGTTCCGAGTTGCGACTGTGGTGCAGCGACTTCCCAAGACACGGTCGGGTAAGATTCTGCGCGGAACGATGAAGAGCATTGCCGATGGGGTTGAGTATCGGATGCCGGCGACAATTGATGACCCGGTTATCTTGGATGAAATTACTGAGGCCTTGGCAATTCTAGGATATCCGCGTAAAAGTTCATAGAAGTCAGATAACCAAGAAATTATTTCCAAGCAACCTATATCCGGGGATAAATAGATGACTGAATTGATGCAGCGCGACATTGACCCACGCCGTCTGGAATTGGCATCTGATCCGTACCGTCCGGCATATCACTTTATATGTCCAGCCAACTGGATGAACGATCCGAACGGAACCATTTTCTGGAAAGGCAGATACCACATCTTTTACCAGTACAATCCGAATGGAGCTTTCCACGGCACGATACATTGGGGACACGCTTCCAGCGCGGATCTGGTTCATTGGACAGATCACCCAATTGCGCTGCCGCCCGGTCCGGAGGGAGCAGACAGGGACCAGTGCTACAGTGGTGCAGCGTTTATCAACAAAGAAGGGGTGCCCACATTCATCTATCACGGTTTGCCGGACGGTATCTGCCTCGCTACAAGCGACGATGACTTGCTTATCAACTGGGAAAAACACCCAGCGAACCCGATTATATCCAATCCGCAGGCGGGAGATGACTTTCGGATCGGTGGTGCCCCATGCGCTTGGGTCGAAGGGGATACTTATTACGCCCTGACCGGAAACAGCGGTGCCGCGCCGCCGGATGCGGCGTATCTGTATACCTCCAAAGACCTCGCTCATTGGGAGTATCTGCATCCCTTCTATGAGGGAGGGGTTTTCACTGAGTGGGGCGAGGACTGCGGCTGTCCTGACTTTTTCCGTCTGGGAGATAAACATGTACTGTCCTTCACTAGCCACCCGCGTGGGGCGCAATTCTACATAGGAACTTATGCCAATCAACGGTTCACCCCGGAGCGCCACAAGCGTTTGGCGCTTGGCGATGCAGGTCGTCCCGGTGTCTACAATGAGGGATTAACACTGTTGGATGACAAGGGACGGCGCATTCTGTTTGGCCGGCTGCACGAAGCACGCTATAGCTATGTCCAACGTGCGTCTGGTTGGGCGGGGATGTTCGCTCTACCGATGGTTCTGTCGCTGTCCGATGACGAAGATTTGCTTTTAGAGCCTGTCCCAGAATTGGAGGCGTTGCGAGGTGAGCACACGCACTTTTCTGACATCCGATTGAACGGGTACTCAGACCACCCGCTTGATGAAATTCGTGGTGATCAGTTAGAGATTCGAGCGGTATTTGAATGGGAGAGTGCTGAGGAGTTCGGTCTGAAAGTCTGCTGTTCCCCGGACGGCGAAGAGCAAACCCTTATCCGCCTTAATCTCAATCCGTGGTCAGCCAACCGTGAGCCGCAAGAGATTCGTCCCTTGCGGGAATTAATCTTGGATCCAAACCGGTCTAGCATTAGTTCGGAGGTGAGCAATCGTGAATCGGAACGGTGCACGTTTGATCTCCCTTACGGTGAGTCGATAGAATTGCGGGTATTCGTGGATCGGACCGTGGTGGAGGTTTTCGCCAATGATCGCTACTACTTGGCGAAGCGTATCTATCCTGCAAGGCCCGATAGCCTCGGCGTAGAATTATTTGCGCGCGGCGGCAAGGCGATTGTGCGATCGTTGGACGTATGGCAGATGGGGGCAATTTGGCCTCTTGCATAGCGTTGATTCGCGGTTTTATGGTAGATTTTAGAATTACTTGGACACTGCCAATCGGCGCAGTTAGAAACAGCGTCTACCAACAGTAAAATGATGGGTTGAAACGGCGCAGTTGGAAACAGCGCCTACCAAACATGGGGAGCGAAAGTGTCTATTTGTTTTGGCTCATGTAAAAAGAAAGTGCAAAACACATATAGAAACCGAGTTTTTCCGAAAAAAACTCGGTTTCTATTGCACTATTTCTTAACATGAGCGAAGGAGGTTACTCTGATGCGTGAAGGCAAATCATTTGAAGAAAATCTAGCGCAACTTGAGCACGATGGATTTCTGCTTATCAAGAACGCCCTCGATATGAAAACCGTTCAGAAATGGCGGGATAGCCTGTATGGGCGCTACAAGCGGGGAGAATATGACCGCAGAAACAATGTCGGCAATGTGTCATATAACCAGTTGCTAGAGCAGGAGCCGGAGATGACGCGGGCACTTATCGCGCATCCCAGCGTTGCGCCATACCTGAAGGCAACTCTGGGGAAGCAGTGCCAACTCCGCAGTGTGCGTGCACACCTCAACCCTGACGACTACACGCAGGAATGGCACATGGACTTCTACGATTACTGGTATCAACAGGAGAAAGCCGATGCGGGACGTTTTATCCAAGGGTTCTGTATGAACACCACATTTTACCTGACCGATAACACGCCGGATCGGGCACGCCTTACCTTCGTCAAAGACCTCTGTCATCGTGCAATTCCCGAAGAACTTCGGGAACATCTCTGGTACAGGGACGATCGAAACAATCCGTTCCAGCGTTGGTGCGACAAACAGCCACATGTAGACCTGTATCCGATGAGCGGGGATGCGGTGGTGTTCTACAGTCATCTGCCCCACCAAGGTGCCAAAATGGGACCAGATCCCGAAGGGGAGATTCGTGGGAATATTGTCTTTCACTACCAGCAGAATCCGATGTATCCCGGCATTCGCTTTGTCAGCCACCCACAGTTCACGCTCGATGCCCTCGGTTATGACGGCACTTTTCCCTTTGTTGAAGATTGAATTTGTTTGCACTCATAAGGAAATTGTGCAACAGAATCTGAGTCTTTGGCAAGTCCGGGCGGGGCAAGATGCTCCGTCTACGGTTTTATAAAGTTGAAGTCGGTCTAGGCGGGCAAGATGCCCTGCCCACGGTTTTATAGCGTCTAAAAATTCTCAATAATGATAATAACGGAGGATGTACTTTATGGCAACATTTCGTCCCAAGGTCCTGATAACTTGTGATGAACGCGTCCGCAATTCCTACCTACCCCCGGCAGAGATGGAACGACTTGAAACCTTTGCTGATTGGGAGTGGTTCTCCTGCGAGGGTGGAAGCATCTATACCACTAACGAAAATCCAGAAGCAGCAGCAGAACTCAGTAAACATGTCGGTGAAGTCAACGGTCTGGTTGTCTGCCACGGCTGTCCCACAGTTACGCCGGAGGTTTTGGACGCCGCACCAAATCTGAAAATCATCGGTGAGTTAGAGGGCGATCGTTTCGCCAGCCGGATTGATTTGGAAGCGGCATGGGAGCGGGGAATCCGCACCGTGGATACTACCAACGGTTCCTCCTATCCGGTCTCAGAATGGGCGTTGGGGCTTATCCTGATTGCGTTACGCAATGCGGGGGCGCAATTTCGTCGCATTATCGCCGGCGAAACGACCCGAGATAATGGCGCGCTCGAATATGCCGGTGGACTCCTTACTGGTAAACGGGTTGGGTTGATTGGGTGTGGAAATATGGGTAGACGACTTATCAAATTCCTCCGCCCCTTCGAGGTCGATATCTGGGTGCATGACCCTTATTTGCCGCGGGAAATGGCGGAGGCTATCGGTTTTCTACAGACCTCGCTGGATAACCTGTTGTCGCAGTGCGATGTCATTGTCTGTGTTGCACCGTTGACACCGGGGACACAGCGGATGATCGGTGAACGCGAGCTGAATCTGATTCAGTCAGGTGCGGCGTTAGTCAACGTTTCTCGTGGGCCCATCATTGACCCCGACGCCCTCATTGCGCGCCTCAAACGCGGAGACATCACCGCTGGACTGGACGTTTTCGATCCGGAACCGATTCCACCTGACAGCGAAATTATCAATCTGCCCAATGTTTTTCTTACGCCACACTTCGCTGCCTACACCGGCGACGACTATCCGCACTTTTTTGAGTTGATGGTGGATGAACTGGATCGCTTCTTCCACGGTCACGAGACCTTCTTCGATCTGACGCCGCGCTCACTTGCGAATCGTCGGGGCAATGAGCCGGTTTAGGTAAAAACTCCAAATCAACTGAAAAACTCGTCAGAAGAACGTGCATATGAAAGCCAATCCCACATCAACAGCTTAATGTGACCACGTAAAGTGATGAGTGCATTCCACGAAAAATCGGTCAATCTATTCGTGGATGAAAAGGGGGTTAATCGTGACTCCAGAAGAAGAAAAAGTACATTTTGACACATTTGGGTTCATTATCAGGCGAGGGCTCTTTGGACCGGAGGAGATGCAAAAATTCTCCCACTGGTTTGACGAAGGATGCGATGCCCAGTGTGGTCCCTTCGCAGGTGAAAGGCAAATAGGTTATCCCGGGCTCAGCATACATGAGGGGTTCTGCAATCACTACCTCGACGACCCACGAATTCTGGATACACTGGAAAACCTAATGGGTGAGGGTTTCATGCTGGTTGCCTCAGATGCTCAGCGGCATTCAGGAAATTCCCATTGGCACCAGGATACAGTCATTCCGATGGAAGAGGGCAAAGCAAGTGAATACTTGATGCTCAAGGTGATTATGTATCTGGACGACCATAGCGAGGGGCCGGGGTGTCTGTGGGTGCTTCCGGGAAGTCACAGGCGAGGCTACGCTGAGTCGATACGGGGGTTGATAGCAATGGGAAATCCCACCGACGTTGATACGTTGACTCCAGCCGGTGTGCAACCAACCGCTCTCCCCGGCGCAGTTCCCACCAAAACCTGTCCGGGGGACATCATTTTTTTTAATCAGAAATTGGCGCATTCATCGTGGGGAGGTCAGCTGGGACGCCGATTTTTAGGGCTCACCTTCGGCGCGAAGCCGACCGAGGATTGGCAGGTTGAGTGGCTCGTCCATCATGGCGAGCGGTGGAAAAAAATGTGTAGAAATAAGCGACAGTCGCAGTTTCCGGAACACTTGGTCAGGACCGCTGGTCCTCGTCGTCGTCATCTGATTGAGTTTATGTACAGCAGGGGATACTGATGCCCTTTTTAAGCGCACAAAATTAACGACTACTAACGGGGCTTTGCAACCCTCGATAGTTCGGGAGCCAAAGCGACTTGCGTAGGTTGACCCATCTTCCCCCGTTTGGATTCCCCTCACACACGTTTCACGTTTAGGGTGTCTTCCAACCCCATAAGTGTGGCGTACATTATCTCTACTCGCTGCATGGGAATTGAAAGCTTCCGTGCCTCTTCAAGTATGGGACCGACACACGCCTGAAATTCTGTAGGTATGCCTTTCTGTATATCTTGGAGGGCGGAGTGCGTCGATTGGCTTCCAGATAAGGGCGATGTCAAAACCTTTCCGATCGCTTCTTCAGCGGTCCCCTGACACCATGTTCTGACATGATAGGGCCCGAGGTCTATTAAAGGGATACCTTTCGCTGCAGCCAGTGTCTGAAGTTCTCTGACCATGCCGGTATACTCTGTGGCAAGCTGTCTGTTGGACATGACGCCAGCGTTACTCTGTCTAGAAAGAGTAGCAAGCAGCCCGATAGGTATCCAACCCACCATCTTCGACCATGTGGCGGACAGAATACCGTCGGCTGCCTCCGTAATAAGTCCGGCTCGTTGAAAAAGTCCCACAATCTCGTCAACGCGTTCGGATGTGCCTCCGTCTAGTTCCCCAAACTGTGTGCCACCGTCGTACGTCCAATTCACGGTTCCCGGCGTTGGACGCTCCCCTGCAACGACCGCAAGGCCGCCGATTACTTTTTCCTTTCCAAAGACATTAATCAACAACTCATCTTTCACCACACCATTCTGGAGAGAAGTGACACAGGCATGTGCCTGTATATGCTTCGTCGTCGTTAGCACGGCTTCTGTGTCTTGGGCTTTTACAGTGTAGATGAGGATATCGCATTCTTGAATACTTTTGGGATCATCGGTTGCATTGATTTGGACGGTAAACTCCTTAAGTCCGGTTAGATGGAGGGCACGTTGCTCCTGAATCGTATCAATATGTGCGCCCGGACGGCCAACAATGGTCACATTGCATTCCCCTTGTCGCGCTAAGAGGGCGGCAACTGTTCCACCAAGTCCACCTGGTCCAACAATCACTATCCTTTTCATGATTTACCCCACTTCTTTCTGCTCTACGTGGCTTGTCCAAGATATGATTAACGTTGCGAGGTTGCTCATCGCAACTTCCAAATTCTTCTCAAAATCTGATGCCGCATTGCGATCCGCTGTGTCGGTCACGCCCCGAATCTCAACAAACGGAAAGCCACTGAACACACATGCCTTTGCCCCACCAGCCCCTTCCCACGCTACGGCAAGTGCCCCTGTGGATTCATGGAGCATTCTCTTCCTTTCGGTTTCTACCACATCTTCGTCTCCACTCGCTATGGGACCGAAGTGAACGCTGAACGTGTCGGTTGAATGTGACACAGATTTAAGATCTGCTACTGCGGCTCCCGCCCCGTCAAATTTCGGAAGGGCACGCTCATTAAATTTGTTGTTGTAATCGTGTTCCACCGTTGTCGTTGCGACAACAGCATCTCCAACAGACACTTCGTCTACTAATGCGCCAGCCGCTCCAGCACAAACAATTAAATCCCAATAGCTGCAGGTATCTAGCAGGTGCTGTGTTTGGACGGCAAATTGTACCTTTCCCAATCCACCGCGTGCCAGTGTAACACCCAGATCAGGAAGCCGTACAACTGGAAGCCTGCCAATTATACCACTCTCGGCTTGGAAGCCTGCTTTAGTACAACCTTGTAAAAGGAAATCTAACTCTTCTCTCATCGGGGTAATGATAAGTCTTTTCATAGCAAATCTAAGGCTTCCTTCACTAGCGCAATGAAATGTTCACAGAACGCCCAATCGCTACCACTTCCGCAGAGTAGGTCGAGATTCATATCTCGACTCCTGTCTCAACAAAACGAAAGCAGCAGGTTAATGTAAGGTGCCGGTGAACGCTAGCGGCATCAGGTAAAAATCGCGCTCACAGTCAGTCTGTCGCTTCAAGCGCAACCCTATACCTATCCGTATCCTCCTGTAAGAGTCCGTCCATCTCTGATTGCTCAACGTAAAGCCGTAGCGCCTGCGCTTTATCATACGCTGGGGTAGCGTTACTCTCTATCACGGAACGAATTTCGTCCTCAGCAGTATCTATGCGCCTTTATTGAGGGAAGATTATTTTCCCAGACAAACGACAAAGATACAAACTCGCCCGATATTCAACAGACTCTTGATAACGCTGCATGAATTACTATCAAATTGTACTAACTTGTCCCTTGTGGGTCGATGGGTTGTGGGTTGGTAACCTCAACCCCCCATGAGAGGCTATTGACCAGTTTGTAGAGTGCCTTACGATACTCTTGGAGTATCTGTGTTGACCCCCCTGCGTTATAGAGATGGGTCATAGTGAAGTACCGGGCAAATGCCCGGTCAAAGGGTGCAAGGGACATCAGGTGTGTCTCAATGGTATTGAGTATTTCAGTAGGAGAGATGAAATCGCCATCGGAGACAGAAGTTACCGCCCAATCGGGTGCACCTGCTAATATCCAGTTCCGAATCGTGTTAATCGACGGATCGGGCGCATCCGTTTGGCTGTTTCAGTGGTTATGAGTCGCTTATACAGTTCAGAGGCATCAGGGTTTCCCGGAACAACGCTTCCTTTTTCGATGAGTGCATTGTGTTCCATTAAGAGGGATTCTTTATAAGCGCCATCAGGACCGTGGCAGATAAGGCAGCTCTGTTGAAAGATAGCGTAGGTATCTAGGGCTATCTGTTGTTGGGACCGTACATTTTCAGAACTTACAATGAACATCAATAAACTGATGAGTGCAATGCAATATTGCCTACAAGTTCTAACCGCATTAGAATCCAAATGACGCTTAAACATAAAGAGGGTCTCCTGATGTGCTAGTTTTCAGCGGTGATTTGTTATTGCTAGAGATGGCAACTTGCGTTATTATAGCATCAGGGGGAAAAAAGTAGAATCAAAAAGATTTGCTGTATAAGTATCCATCTTTGCGTTAAATTGCCAAATTTTACAACAGATCGAGGCAGGAAATTTGCCGAGTGGTACTGATTTAGCAGTTGTTCAAAATCCTGAAAATTGGTATAATATCGTCGCATATCTACCGATTACGGAGTAAATCAATGGCTGAAAACCGGAAAGCGCAGAACGTTACAAGCGATTGGTGGCTCGGAATGCCCCATACGGTCGAACCGAAGATCTCGGAGTGGGTGGAGAAATATCCGAATCAATTGGAACTGCGT
>JAGWBT010000028.1:53918-67914 GCA_021295755.1 Candidatus Poribacteria bacterium | reverse complement strand
CCCGGTTGCAAGGCTGGTTCAGCCAACTGGTTTTTGAGAAGATTCACCTCTTTTCTGCACCGGCTGACATGTCGGGGTGACATTCCAATCCCTTGGGCGATCTCTTCATCGCTGGCTTGGGGGTGCTGCTTTTGATAGGCAATCAACTTGAGGAGGGTATCGACTTTGGACATTTGTGCACCTGCTAATTCAGGCCCATCTTTGAAGGCGGAATCCCTAAAGATAAGGGAACGCGAGGCTTGCAATCAAACTTTTAGACACTTTTTCCACACTAAAATGGGTGAGAAGTGTCATGCGTTTGTTGGTTCTTGCCAACGGTGACCTGTATAGAAGGATCTTCTTAACAACTATCCGTGTCACCAGCTATTATCCTCCGAAACAATGTACAGTATAAACCGCCTTGCCTTCAATTTGCAATCAGTTTTTGACGGATATTAGGGCTATTTAGTTTTCCGTTTTGAATCATGCCTCGCTGTTCGTAGGGCACACCAATCGGTACGCCTTCATTGCACGTTCTATCCCCACCCGGTAGGCGGGGCATCCCCGGTTGCGGGAGCCTCTCGGACTTGCCCCGCTGTTTGTAGTAGCGCAATTCATTGCGCGTTCTTATAGTTGTCGGGGGCATCTTTTATCCGTGTAATCCGTGTTTATCCGCGATTCAGATTGCTTTCAATCCCGATTCATCGGGACTCCGTATGCCCTAACGTTTGTATACCGTAACCTGCCCACTCCTCCCGCTCGATTTTATACTGACCGGTAGCCTGTAGGTCGAAATTCATATCTCGACAATTTTCTGTCAATTTTTCAGGAATTGACCTATAATACAGGGCATGAAACCCTATCGTCTTATCTATCAGATGGATTCAAGCGGTGTGCTGCCCGCTGCGACGGATGTCAATGACTACCTCAAGGGGATTGTTGGTTTTCTTGAGGACAGCCACATTGACTGTCTCTTTTGGCACGACGGAGCTGGCGGTAACACCGCCAACTACGACAGCGATGTGTTGGAGTTGACCGGGGAGCGCATTGGTGAAGTGGATCCATCGCTGCTGCGGCTCATCGAAGAAGGCAACGACCCACCGAAGATTGTTGTGCCAGCAGCAAAGAAGCGGGGTGTAGACATTTTCTACTCCCTCCGGCTCAATGACTGTCACGATTCCTTTGGTCATGAGCGGCTGCGCCCTACTTTCAAAGTGGAGCATTCGGAGTGGACAATCGGAGCAGAGTATCCGGAGGTGCACCCTTCTGTCCACCGCAATCTCAATTTTGCGGTGCCCGAAGTGCGCGATCTGAAGTTCACCGTCATTGAGGAAATTTTCCGAAAGTACGATTTTGATGGATTAGAGATCGATTTCCTCCGCAGCCCTCCCTATTTCATTCCGAGCCAAGCCTCCAAAAACGCCCATCTACTCACACAGTTTCTCAGTCAGGTGCGGGAGCATCTGAATCAACGAGGCAAAGCGCGGGGTAGTCAGATCCCGCTGGCGGTGCGTGTAAATCCCACGTTGGAAGGGTGCCGGTTGGATGGATTCGATATTTCAACTTGGGTCGAAGAGAGGTTGGTGGACGCTTTAATCCTCGGCAGCGGCAACATAGACTGTGACGTGGAGGCGTTTAAGAACCTGACTGATGGTACAGGAATATTGGTGTATCCCTGCGTGTACGCTTGGCCCAGTGGCTACAACATCGTTTTCGGCTTTAAGGATTCCGAACCGATGTTCCGTGCTTTGGCATCCAACTACTGGGGTCAGTGTGCCGATGGTATCTACACCTTCAACTGGAACGCCCACTCCTACGTGCACCGTCCCGACAAAAACTCACAATTCGCCCCTCAGATACAGCTACTTCGAGAGATAGATGCGCCCCAAGCGATGCGGGGTAAGGATAAACTCTATGCCGCCGACCGCCTCTTGGGGGAGAAACCGATGTTGCCACACAACTGGCTGCACGCAACGCTCCCACAAGCCCTAGAGCGTGGAGAACAGGTGGATGTTCCCATTTTGGTGGGGGAAGATTTCACTGAATCTCCTACACCTCGGACGATATGGCTGTCCCTCACTTACACTGATCTCACCGAAACGAGTCAAATCGAGTTTACACTCAACCAGCAACCGTTGTCAGAACTTGAATCGACCGACCCTTGGCTCCCGCCCGACAATACGGATAGCGCTTCGCAACAAGGGCGAGTCCACGCCCTACGTCAGGCGATAAGTCCCGATCTGCTTATACAGGGCAGGAATCATGTCGGAGTCTCAGTCGTCGCTGGTGAGGTCACCGTACAGGGAGTGGAAATCCAGGTTTTCTACTGACTTCTCATAGTGGATGAAGCTGCCCGACCTACGGATATTGGTCTTAGTTGATTTTGGAAAATCGACCTACAGCAAGGCAACCACAAGCTTCTTAATCCCGATTCATCGGTGGGTTGCCCCTACAGAAACCAATCAAATGTAGGGGCAGGTCTTGTACCTGCCCAAAATACTCGGGTTAATCTGTATGAAACTGTTCAATCTGCCAGCCGTTGGCGATGGCGGTTTCGCGTAGTTTCTTATCGGGATTAACGGCGACCGGGTGTCCAACCTGCTTGAGTTTGTGTGCGTCCGAATAGTGATTCCCATAGGCATAAGATTTACTCAGGTCAAAATTGTGTGTCTCAGCAAGTCGCTGAACCAATTTGGCTTTATTCTCGCCGTAAGGATTTAAACCCACACAGCACCCTGTGATTTCTTCTTCAACGATTTCTAGCCCATAGCCAATCATGAGATCCGTCTTCAGGTGTTCATGGAAAAACCGGACCAAAAGTTCTAGGGATCCGGATAAAATAACAATAGCTCGTCCTTCGGTGCGATGAAATTCGATGAGGTCAAAAACTTTAGGCGAGATTCGTTCCACCAAGCGTTCCGTAAAACAGATCTGTGCTAAGCTGTGGATACGCTGATAATCTAAGCCTTTCAGATACACCTTGTTTGCTTTGGCTTGACGCAGATCTCGAAACCGTATAAAATCAAGGAGCCATTGGGACAGGTTACGAAACGGCAGCTCACCGCCCTCAAGTAGATATTTGAGGAATACCCGCTCAGAAGAGTTGTCGATAATCGTCCCATCCAGATCAAAAATAGCACACGAACGCATGGACGCCTCCGAAAGGAAGTTCCGCTGTCTATATTTCTGACAGAATTACAGATGGTATAACATATTGTAGCATAGCCTACACAAGGAGGGAAAATATGTCAACCGATTTGGCACATCACATTCAGGGTACACCTTTAGTTGACACACATGAACATTTGGATCGAGAATATGTATGGCTGGAGGACGGTCCAGATATCTTACAAGACCTGTTTGGAAATTACGTCCCCGCAGACCTCAACACAGCAGGCGCATCGTCCGACGCGATGAAACATCTGATGGATGGTTCAGACCCAGATATCGCTGGACGCTTTGAGGGCATCCGAGAGGCATGGGAAGCAACACAGTTCACGGGATATGGCGAAGCGGTACGTCTCATCGCCGAACACGCCTACGGGATTGACGAGCTCACCGGAGCAAACATCGCATCGGCACAAGAGAAAATTAAAATGCTGAGACGCCCCGGTGAACGTTTCCGATTGCTGCACGATGTCGCCAATCTCGACCACACCCAGACCGATGATAAGGTGTGGGTGTGTGCCCCGGATAGTTCCGGACTTGACTTCTTTCTCTACGATCTGTCGTGGCGCAGCTTCTGCAATGGCGAAATCGAGCTAGAACAGATCCACGCCGAAACGGGGATCGAGGTGGTAGATCTCAGAACACTGAGACAGGGGATGGAGGCAATCTTTGCAAAACACGCCCCTACTGCCATTGCTGTAAAGGCACAGCACGCCTACAGTCGTACCCTCAACTGGATCGAACGAAACGACGTTGAAGCGTCCGCCGCCCTCCGACAAGTGCTAACCCAACCTGCGGAGGAGATCAGCGTCGAAACGCGGCTCTGTTTGGGAGATTGGTGCTGGGCGCGAGGTGTTGAGCAGTCAATCGAACACAACCTACCATTCAAGATTCATACCGGTTACTACGCGGGAAACGATCGGATGCCCATAAGTCGGATCCCCGCTGGAAACATGTGCGATCTCTTTGCGCGTTACCTCGACGCCAAGTTTGTCTTGATGCACATCTCCTATCCCTACACCGACGAACTGGTCGCACTCGCAAAGCACTATCGTAACATCTGGGTGGATCTCTGTTGGGCATGGAGCATCGATCCATACAGTTCCCGCGACTTTTTGCGTCGGTTCCTGCACGCTGTGCCATCAAACAAGCTGTTTGCGTTTGGCGGAGATACCCATTGGCCCACAAGCGCGATGGCGTATGCAATACAGGCACGCAACGAGATCCGCCGTGCCCTTGAAGCGGAGATAGCGGACGGTTATATGACCGAAGCACAAGCGATGCAAATCGCAACGCGCATCATGCGGGATAATCAGTACGGCTGTTTTGATGTTGAGGGAACGCGGGCGAATATTCGCGATGCTGCTTAATTGAGTTCGCTAATTTAGGACTTACCCAGCCAACTGTAGTCGGGGGCATCCCTAGTCACGGGATCCCCTCGGACTCGCCCTGCCTACCGGGTGAAGATAAAACGTGCTGCTAAGAACAGGGACGCATAATCCAAAACAGAAAACTAACTGACCTTATAGATTCTCGCCTCTCCATTTTGCTGGACGCACCGGAGCGGCGTATGATACAATCAATTTTGTGTTGGTTCATTAGTTCATTGGTTCATTCAACGGAGGATCCATGACTGCACGATGTGAAGATATAGATTTCGATCTAAAGATAGCCGAGTTCAGGATCAACGGCTATGCGGTAATCGAGGATGTGTTGTCTGTCGAGACCGTAGATCGCATCCGCGAGGCGTTCTTACCGATGCTAGAGCACGTCAGGACGCGTGAAACCGGCTTTGCCGAGAAAGAGTGGGGAGACCTGCGCACAGGCTTTGGTCGCCAACAGATTATCAACCGCTATACGCTGACCATTCCGTGGGTACCGCCGTTCGCCGACCCGGAGGTGTACGAGCATCCGGTCATTCTGGAGTTTCTGAAGCGTTATTGGGGCAAGGATGATTTTTACATCAAGTGTCTCCATTCTAATAATCCTTACCCGGGGAGTGAGTTTCAGCATTGGCATAGAGACACCGGACTGGCGCGGGAGATCCCGCATGTCGGGCTTGACACCTGTCCGATACTGGGGATCAAGTTTCCACTCGTGGATACTTCAGAGGAGAATGGTAGTATTGAGGTATTGCCATCAACACAGTACATCGCCAATCCCGACTTAGAGAGCCGCTATGACGAGGTGCTGACGCAGGGCAATTTTCCGTCTGCCCGTCGTCTCAACATGAAAAAAGGCACGATGTGGATACAGGATGTCCGGACACTGCATCGCGGAACACCCAACATCTCCAATGGACCGCGTCCCGAAATTGTGGTTTGCTACGGACTCTCTTGGCTTAGTATCGGTCATGCGATGAAAGTGCCGCCGGAGACGTATGAGGGATTTTCAGAGCGGGCACGGAAGCTTTTTGAATTTTGCGAAGTTGTCGACTACTGAGCTGCAGCGGCCTCGTTCCCATCAGATAAACACCAGTCGTAGGGACCGGGACCGGTATGGCAAACCATCTCAGCGATTTGACGGCGCATTGAATCCACCCGTTCGTGGTGTTCAGGCTGAACAGCGAGATTTTGCATTTCGTCGGCATCCGCTTCTAAATCGTACAACTCATCAATATCAAAGCGGTTGCGGATATATTTCCAACGTCCATCGTAGATCATTACGTGGGCAGCTAGCTGTTCCAGATCCTGTGAGCCACGATAAATCGCTTCATTGCTGGCAATTTCAGCGAAGATCGGCTGCGAGGGCGGCTCCTTGCCCGCGAGAATTGCTGACGCTACGGAGCGACCATCAATTGGCGAGGGTGGTGTTTCTCCCGCCAACTCAAGCAGGGTTGGCATCAGGTCAACGCCGCCCAATGGCGTTTTCACCCGCGTCCCCGCAGGTAAGGTTCCACTCCAAGAGAGCAGACATGGTACACGAACCGATGCCTCGTACATGAGGCACTTCTCCGTGAAACCGTGGTCGCCAAGCATCTCACCGTGATCGCTAATAAAGGCTACAATCGTGTCCTGCGTGATGTCCTGCGTCTCAAGGGTGCGGAGCAGACGGCCAACCTGTGCGTCAATGTGCGTGACTAAGGCGTAGTAGTACGCAATCACTCGACGAAATTGGTCGTCGGTCACGGTTGGAGGGATGCGAAACTTTGCACGCACTTGGGAGGCGGGTTTGCCATCGAGGGTATCCCGAAACGAAGCGGGCAGCGGTATCTGATCTTCTGGATAAAGTTCGACAAGTTCAGGTGGCACCAAGACGCGCGGGTGTGGGTCTTTGATACTTACGAACAGGAAGAATGGAGCATCGTGCGGTTGTTGGATAAATTCAAGGGATCGATCTATTGTCCACGTGGTACGCTGCTGGCGGGGGTCGGTGATCATCCCAAATTCCAGCGTATTTCCGTATTGCGTCATCCCCTCAGCGTCTTTGAGGTAGAGATTGGGGACCCCCGCACGATCGAAGGAATCGAAGAGTGGATCGGGGTGGTCTCTTCCGAGATACCGGTAGGTACACCAGAAATCGTCGAATCCGTGCTGAGGGAGATGATCGTTCCCAAGATGCCAAGGTCCAACCATACCGCAGCGGTATCCGGCGGATTTGAGGACATCACCGATGGTCACGCTATCAGGGGGCAGGTAGCTACCCCACTTTCCAATAGAATTAGGACCGTAATTTTTCAGTTGTAGGTGGGCGTGGGGGTAGAGTCCCGTCAGCCAACTAGCGCGGGCAGGCGAGCAAACAGGGGAAGCGCAGTAGGCGTTCTCAAAGCAGACCCCGTTTTGAGCCAACTGATCCAGATGCAGTGTCTGAACAACCGAACTCCCCGCGAAGCGAGCGGCATCCCAGCGCATTTGATCGCACATTATCAGTATGATGTTGGGGCGAGATTGGGGCATGATATTCCTTAAGAACGTAAAACGTGATGCGTGAAACGTAAAAATAATTATAGTGAATTCAAAAAATAAATAGACACTTTCGCGCCCCGTGTTCGGTAGGCGCTGTTTCCAACTGCGCCGATGCGGTGCGGTTAGAAATCGCACCTACCGGGGTCATAGCCCAGATTTTTCCATCCCCGGTAGGCGAGGTTTCCTAACCTCGTCCATTGGAAGTGTCCAATTAATTCTGAAATCTACCACAGTTCATAGATGCCCGACCTACGGGTTATACGGCATACGGAGTATGCCTATACTATAATTATAGCAGAAAGTAGGGTTGATAACCATCAATTAATAGGGGTTAAAATGGCACGACACGATAATGATAACACACCTATCCACACCGACACAGATCGTCAACTATTCGTGGATGATTTCTGGATTACTGAAGCGCAAGAGGTTACACGGCATTTGCATGAACCTGTGTGTCGCGAGGTTGTAATTTCCGCTGAACATCCGTGGGAACGGGGCGGTGTTTCCTACATGGTAACGTTCCGCGAGGGCGACCGTTTCCGTGCGTGGTATCGCTGCGATCAGGAGATGCCAATCCGTGGTGAGCGTCTGCCGCTCTACGCTTATGCTGAAAGTACGGACGGAATTCAATGGGAGAAGCCACGGCTCGGACTGATTGAGTTTCAAGGCTCAAAGGACAACAACCTTGTTTGGATGGGACCGGGCAACAACATGTCGCCGTTTCTTGATTCCAACCCGAACGCATCGGACGAAGAGCGGTACAAAGCCATCGTGCGCACCAGTGATGTGCTTGCGTTGGCTTCGCCGGACGGTCTCCGTTGGCGATTAATGCAGGAGGAACCCATCCTGACTGAGCGACCGTTTGATTCGCATAACATCGCCTTTTGGGACGCGGAACGGGGCGAATATGTCGCTTATACGCGGGGTGTGGCAGGTAAGGGCAGTTTCAAAAATGGGGTGCGCTGGATTCGACGCACAACCTCTAAAGACTTTCGCAGTTGGACACCGCTTGAATTGATTGATACCGGCGAGACTCCGTTTGAACATCTCTATACTAATGCCTGCGTACCTTACGAGCGTGCGCCGGGGATGTACCTGATGTTTCCGGCACGTTTTGTGCCGGAGCGAGAGCCGATTCCGGATTGGGAATACGGTCCGGGTGTGAATGATATTATGTTTATGTCGAGCCGCGATGGAATTCACTTCGATCGTAGTTTTATGGAGGCTTTTGTCCGCCCCGGACTCGATGAAGGCAACTGGCATGAGCGCGGGATTTACATGGAACGGGGTATCCTACAAACATCGCCCGAAGAACTCTCAATGTACAGTATGGCAAATTGGCGGCTGCCGACTGTCCATATTCGTCGGTTCTCGCTCCGAGCTGATGGATTTGTGTCGGTCCGCGCAGGCTACACTGGGGGTGAGTTTATCACTCGCCCATTGATCTTTACAGGGGATAGCCTGAGATTAAACTTTTCGACATCGGCGGTGGGATTTGTTCAAGTTGAGATCCAGGATATGGAAGGGCAGCCGCAGCCGGGCTTCACGTTGGACGCATGTCCTGAGATATTCGGGGACAAGATTGATGGTACAGTCGAGTGGGAGGGCGGGGGAGATATGCGCTCGCTGGCTGGGCAACCGGTGCGGTTGCGTTTTGTCCTCAAGGATGCGGATCTGTTTGCGTTTCGGTTTCAGGAGAGTTAATCATTGTCTGAATCAGGAGGCTCAGGATTTAAGGATTCACAGGATAGCGCATACCTGATGCGTGCAAACAGGAAAAGGCGCGTAAGTTGATTTAGCCCCAGCGGGGCGATATGTTTATAGGACGCGGGATAACAAAATACCCCAAGCCCCGGCGGGGCGACATGTGTCATGTGTCGGAATCGTCGATTAAACCGACGCTCAAAAAGAGAACGGGGCACCGGCACTATTTTATGAACTGTTCACGTGTAGGAGGTCTGGTATTAAAAAGCCAATCCAGCACAGGCCATGGCACCTCTTTCCCTTGGGATTTGCATTCGAGAATACAATGGCGAACCCAATACATTCTGTGTAATCGGCGATCTCGGCAAGCCTCGAAGGATCTGAGTCCATGTTCGCGCTCCGATACGCGCGCCGCCTCCTTGGAGCGGTCTAAATCCTCTTGAGTCACTACCTCGAGGTCCATGATTGCTATTTCTTTTAAGCAGATATGAGGACGCTCACAAGTACAGCGTGAACCACCTTCACAATTAGTGCTTTGCGTCATTGCAAGACCTCCATTTCAATTTCACAATAGTTAGATTAAAAGTTTTTCGGTGCAGCTTCGGTGCAGCTTCGGTGCAAGTTTCAATTCCACAATGGTTCGATTAAAAGGGGTGGATTTGAGTATAATGGAAACTTCTATATGCTTCAATTCCAGAATGGGTCAATTAAAAGCCGGCCCTTCTTGCGACCTCTACCATCCCAAATCCCGCGCTGTTTTTATCGCCAAACCCGCATTCGTAACCGATGCGGATTAACTCCGGTGCACCGATGACATGAAAAGGAGAGATAACACCACGAATTTTGGTGCCTTTGAAATCAACCAAGCGGATCACACGTCCCTCCTTTTTGCCAATGTACGTCTGATCGAAGGCCATCGCAAACGATTTCCCCGTCGGCGGGTGCTGGTGCACCGCTTCGTACTTCCGAATCAGGTTCTGCCGAACTAACTCGGAGAACTGGGGGTCATCAGGGAGACAGTAGTGCGCGACGAGTCGGTTGTCTCGCTCGCGTTTAGTGGACATGGTAATCGGTGAGAGGCACCGAAAGGAAATCTGCATATTCGGGGTCGGATTCCCTGAGAAAACCGTAGATAGCACTCGCGAGAAAGTAGTTGTAGTTGATTGGTAGGCGGATGCCTTCGCCGATGTCGCACGTAATTTTGATTCGCATGGGTTTATCTCCACGTAGTGAAAACTAATTTTTTGGGGGAGGTGTGATTTGCACCTTTTGCTGATTCTTCGGGATCCGAGTGTGATTTTTAACGTCAATCGCACATGTCGCCCCGCTGGGGCTTTTTAGTGAACTGTTGAATGCAATCTGGAGGTTACGGCATACGGAGTATGCCTATACTATAGCGTGTTGACATTTTGGTATTGCTGATTTGGTAAGCACCATCAGTAGCGAGCAATCAACCAAAAACAAAACTTATATACATATCACCCCGCTCCGATAAGATTAGTTCCATTCCGATCTCGTTCCGAGAACTCCGACCCTGATCACAGGTTGGGAAACCTGCGACTACGAAAGACTGTCGATTTTGGAAAATCGACCTACGGGCGTCTGTAGGGATTGGGTCCTCCAACCTGTTAGGCGAGGGTGCATCGCTCCCACGATTGGGGATGTATCGACAAATTACGGTCACCCCATAAATGTCAACAGAATCTTGCACCTTGAGTTATCACTACCGAATCACAGCGATTTTTGTGCCTTCCGTCCGCGATTCGCCATCTGCATTAGTTGCAGTGATCTGACAGATGTAAACACCGGGTGTGACAAGTTCAAAAAAGTTCCGCCTGCCCTCCCAAGTAAAGGCGTCATTTGCACCCAATCGACCGCCGTTGTCTCCCGCAAGAAACACACTTTCAAGGACCTGCTCGCCGACGGTGTCGTAGATGGAGATAACAACTTCCGCATTGCTACTCAATGTATAAGTCAGTTTGAGCGCAGCATCCGGCTGGTTGAGGCGGAGTGGGTTCGGGTAGGCAACGATGTTTTCGATTGTTACGCTCGGGTTCGCCACCGTCAATTCGGTTTCAATCCGATTGTTGTTGAAATTGGACTCAAAGACACGTGTATCGTCGTTTACTAGGGCACGGAGGGTAAATACGCCCCATGTGGCTGGTGTGAAGCGATCGCTGACCGTTTTGGGTTGGTTGACGCTCAGGTCTACGCTTTGTTCGGGCAGGGTTTCGGAAGTTCCATCGGGACTGACAACAACGAATTGAACGGTGATGTTCTCAACGGGGACGGGTCCTGCGTTTGTGACCTCCGCGGAGATTATAACCTCATCCCCTTTGGTAGGAGCGGGGTTAGAAACGGTGATACCTTCGGATTCCCAGAAGATGTCAGGGTTCAGTGGCTCGCTCGACCCAACGATGGGACGAGCGAGTTCAGCAAGGGTCGCCACGGCTAACTTGATAGCCAGTTCTCCTAACAGCGGTATTGAGATTTTGGTCAGGTCATCCTCTTGGCTGTGGATATATTCGGTCGATTCGTCCGGCGCATCGAGGGACGATTCCTCCGCCACCATCACCGCTGGGATGCCGATGTCCCAAAATGGGGAGTGATCGCTGAAGATAAAACTGGGATCGTTTTTCAGGCGTAGATCTATCGGCAGTCTGTATCGCTCCGCAGCGGCACCAAAAGCGTTGACGAGCCACTGTGACTGCTCATCGCCAAGGACATGGATGTCCAAGTTGCCGTCCGGGTCATGTCCTAGAAGATCGAAGTTTATGACACCGGCGATGTCATCCCCACGCTCTTGAACCAACCGTGCATAATGTTTGCTGCCGAATAGAAACAACTCCTCCCCCGAAAAGGCAATAAATCGAACCGTGAAGTCAAAATCTTGCTGGCTTAGAATGCGCGCTGTCTCTAGCATTTCGGCAATGCCTGATGCGTTATCGGACGCGCCCGGCGCTGCCATCTGCCTCCAGCCTCCATCCCAACCGGGGGTTTTGGAGGCGATGCTGTCATAATGTCCCACCATCAGGTAGATTCGATTTTTGTTTGGACCTTTTCCCGGCAGTGTCGCCACCACATTCCGCATCACGTACTCTCCCACCAACGCTCCAAGTGCGGATCTACGCCGGTGGTCAAAGGGATCAAATTCAACTTCCAGACCGTAGCTGCGAAACTGTTGGGCGATGTAATCTGCGGAGTTATCGCAGGCGTGATCGGGTTTCGGATTGTCATCAAACTGAACAACATCGCGGACTCGGAGGGCATATCGGCTTCGGAAAAATTGTCCCGGCCGCTGGAGATCTTCATTCTCGACGAGGGCGATAGTCTGCCAAAGCCATCGAACGCCATCCGCTTGATTGAGCAGTCCTTGAATGACCGATTGCTGCTGGGGCGATGCGGATATACTCGGAGCAGCCGAGGGCGACTGAAATTCGGGCAGCGCAATATTGGTGGGTAGTTTCGCACGGTGATGTACCGGCAGGTCTAACAGGACAGACTCAAGATTGGCGTGCAACTTGAGGAGGGACAAGCCACCGAACTGGTGTAAAATTTCTCCGTACGCTTCGATTGCTGCACGCTCTTCCGCCGAAGGGAGCCAGAGGACGTAATGGTTGAAACCAGGCGTAACCGCATCTAGAACTTGCGGATCTGGCAGCTCCGCCAACACACTTTGACTTGCCTCGATCGAACCAGAACCCCAAGGGACCTGAATAATAGCAAAATCAGATGTGCGATAGCGTAGCTTGATCCCATGATGAGCTTGGAGAAACTGGAGGTGTTGGTCGGAACTTTTGGGAATCTTGACGAGTAGATCTTCTTGAGCGAAGAGGACTGTTGGAATGAAAAGTAAAAAAATAAGAACAGAGATAAATCTCTTAATCATTTGCAATTTCTGATTGGATAACGGCATGATTCCGACTACGCCAAGCCCGAAGGTAGCATCACTAATTCCGGGACATAAACGCGTGCTGGCAGGGAAGCGACCAACAGACACGCATCGGCGACATCCTGTGGTTGTAGCGATTTTGCCATCACTTCGGGTGGGGTTGGCACCGGACGTTGTAGGACGAGCGGCGTATCCGTCAAACCGGGAAAGAGCATTGAGGTGCGGATACCGTTCTCTTTCTCCTCCTGGAACGTGCCGTGAGCGAGACCAACCAGCCCGTGCTTGGTTGCTTGATAGGAGACGCCAGATGTATCGGGACGCTGCACCGCTCCACTGGAGACATAAATAATCAAGCCATCCTGTTGATCTCGCATCGTTGGCAGGACCGCTTTTGTACAGTAAAACGCTCCGGTCAGGTTCGTCTGGATCATCATATCCCACGTTTCGTTGGATAAAACTTCAAGGCTCCGTTCGGGAATGTTTGTGCCGGTGACGTAGACGAGCACATCGATCCGTCCAAAGTGTTCTAACGTTGTTGCAACGAGCCTATCCACGGCTGCCGAATTTTGTACATCGGTCGGACAGGCGATTGCATTCTCGCCAATCTCTTCCGCTAACGCTGCGAGCTTATCGGCACTTCTTGCAGCAAGCACAACTTTTGCCCCTGATTCAGCAAAAGTGACCGCGGTTGCTTCCCCCATGCCACTGCTACTTCCCACCACAATGGCAACCTTATCCGCCAATGAAAAACCCATAAAACGATCTCCCTCTTCTCCTAAAAAGCCTGATATCTGAGATATTTTCTAAGGTCTTAAATACATCAATGCCATCTGAAAATCACGACGCTCGGAACAGTGTACGCACCACCATTGTGATGTTCCATCGGCTTGGTTTACCTGCAAAACCCATAGATGCCTGCAATCGGCTCGTTGTCCCGATTGGGGGATTTGCTCAAGATTATCCCACTCGCAATCTAGGCAAAATGCAGACTCGTTTTTGAGCGTTTGTACTTTACCGCCGCATTTGGGACAGATCAATGTAGATGCCTCCTCCCACGAACAACTCAGAATGGCCGCTGGACTTTAGTGTATGAGATTCACTACCCGTTGTCAAGTTTTATCTTTTTCTTTATCTTGACTCTGCAATTTCTCTCTGCTAAACTACGGGGGTATCTATTATCTTTCAATGGAATAATGCAAGCTGCCATCTATGTTCCAGCGGGGCTAATAAAAAATAACCCATAATCCGTAAGAAAAACCGTCTCAATACTTACCAAAAAATCCTTTAGGTCTAAAGCCCAAGCATTTGTGCTTTGGATACAGATTGCTTTAGCACGGTTTTGCGT
>JAGWBT010000028.1:4413-53607 GCA_021295755.1 Candidatus Poribacteria bacterium | reverse complement strand
GTGTGTCTATACGGGAGACGGATATTCTCAAAGCAATGCGAGAATCCCAATCCTTGAGGGTTGGGAGTAGGTCAAAGATTACGCAGGCTAAAGCAAAAATGGCAACTTAGAGGAGTACCGTATGAAAGTTGCAGTGATTGGGTTAGCGGGCGTTGGTCGCGCCCATGTTGATCGGTGGGCGGGTAATCCTGACGCCGAGTTGGTCAGCGTATGTGACATCGTCCCACAAATTGCAGACGATTTCGCGTCACAGTACAGTGTCCAAGGATATACCTCTGCGGAGGCGATGCTGGATACGGAGGATCTGACGGCAATCAGCATTTGTACACCCCCGAAAATTCATCTCGCTTTAACACGCGCAGCGGCCGAGCGTGGCATCCACGTACTGTGCGAGAAGCCGATGGCAAGCACGGTTTCGGACTGTCAGGCGATGATCGATGTGTGCAAGTCCGCGGGTGTCGTTTTGCAGATTGGGCATAAGAAACGATTTATCCCACCACTCCTACGTTTGAAGGAACTGACGGAAGGTGAATTTGGACCGATTCAGTACATGGTTCACCGGTATCCGCATCCGGGGATGTCGAATAAAGATTGGTTCTGGGCAGAGGACGACGGCGGTGGACCTATCCTCGAAAACGCTGTGCACGCCGCAGACATTCTCGGCTTTTTGATGGGAGATGTCGAACGAGTTTACGCCGAGGGCGGGACCTTCTTTGCACCACATCGGAAGCCACAGATTGACTGTGCGATGTTCACGCTGCGCTTCAAAAGCGGCGCGATTGGGGTTGTTAATGCCGGCATGGTTTCGATGGGAGGGTTCAGTTTTGAGGATTTCTACGTCGCTAACGAAAACGGCGTCGCTGAAGTGACAGGCGGATTCGACCGCGTGGACACTTTGCATTATTCCTTCCGAAATGATCCGGAGACTTTGCAGGAGGAAAACTACCCGGATTTTGATTCTTTTCGTGCAGAGATTGAGCATTTTATCGAGTGCATTCAAACGGGGAGCGAACCACGGGCAAGTGGTGAAGCGGGTATGAAAGCGGTGGCGATTTGCCGTGCGGTGAAGCGGTCAGCAGAGATTGGGGAGCCAGTTAAACTGTAGGATTCAGAAGGAGAACTATGTTGAAGTAGTGTTCATAGATGAGACGATTATTTCTCGTCAGCAGTAGCACGACCTGAAGCAGAGGACACAGCAGTTTCAGTACTGCCAAGGGCAAGCGTAGAAATCCCTTGATCCTCTAGCAGCACGTGGCTTTGCACTTTGGCTGTATGCGCGGATTCGATGAGATCTTCAGTTTTTAATTCTTTGACGTAATCATCTAGTGTTTTCATAGCGACCTCGTCAGAAATCAAAACCTTATTGTATGCGAAGTATACCATCAAATGCGAGTACGAGTAAAGCGAAATTGAAATATCAAAGGAGAATCCTATGAAACTCACGCCACAACAGGTTGAACAGTTTCAAGAGAAAGGGTATCTCAAAATTCCACATCGCCTCATCGCAGAAAATCACCTCGATTTGCTGCGCGAGCATTATGATGCGCTGTTTGCGAAAAAACGTGGGACAAGCGGTGAGGGGTTGCGCAACCTCGCCGTCGTCGGTGAGGCGGAGCAGGACGAAACCGCAGACCGTTCGGAGGAGATGCTACAGATCATGGAGATGTGGCGCTATGATGAGATGTACCGTCAACTGCTCTATCACGAGCCACTATTGGACATCGCCGAGAGCTTGATTGGTCCTAATATCCAGTTGTTCCATGATCAAGCCCTCTATAAGCCTGCCCGCCACGGTGGCGAAGTGCCGTGGCATCAGGACAACGGCTATTGGCGTTGTACGCCGGCGAACCTCGTGAGTATCTGGATGGCACTCGACGATGCCGATGAAGAGAATGGGTGTATGAACGTCGTCCCCGGCAGCCATTTGGAAAGCGCGCCAGATCATGACCGCGCCGTATCAGAGAAGGGGAAACTTCCTGCGTTGCTGCAGGCAGACGTGGATGAAAATCGTGCGGCACCTATACCGCTCAAAGCGGGATACGCAATGGTGCATCATTGTCTGATGCTGCACCAGACCAATCCGAATCGGTCACAGCGCAGGCGCCGGGCGATGGTTATTCACTATATGCCGACCGGCACGCTTAACGGTAAGGGTGAGCCAATGACGGATCGTCTGTTGCTGCGTGGAGAGTTGTAGGGGAGCAATATTTATCCGGGACACGCCTCTGCGAACGCCCGCAGATGATTTTCGCCTAGAATCTTCCTGATTGATGCCGTCGAATAACCTCGCTCCAACAACGCTTCGGTAATTTTCGGAAACTCTGTCGCATCCCTGAGTTGTTCGCCGCCACCATCGAAATCAGATCCGATACCAACGTGGTCATCTCCGACCAGATTGACGATGTGATCGATATGATCGATATAACGGGAAAATGAGGGTGCATCGTCGTCAATGAACCACGTTACAAAGGTCGCACCGATGACCCCGCCGTTTTCGGCAATGCGCTTAATCTGTTCGTCAGTTAGGTTGCGCGGATGACCGCAGAGTGCTTTACAGTTGCTGTGGGAAGCGATTACAGGGCGTTCGGCAATTTCCAGCACATCCCAAAAGCCGCGTTCACTGATGTGGGAGACATCGACAAGCATCCCCAGTCGATTCATCTCTTTCACCAGTTGGACGCCAAATCGGGTGAGTCCACCACCGCTATCTGTTTCGGCGTTGCCAGCGGCCGCCCATGAGGTTGGGTCGTGGGTCAACCCAACAGATCGGACACCCAAGTGGTGGAGGCTTTTCAGGATGTTCAGGCTCCGCTCCACACCGTCACTGTTCTCAATGACCAAAATTGCAGCAAGTTTGCCCGCCGCTTTTGCCTCTCGAATATCTTCCGCTGTCTCCGCGATGATGATTTCATCGGCGTGCGTCTCGACCTCCGCCTTAAAAAAGCCGATGGCATCTAGGGCGTAGCTAAGATGGTTCTTCCACGCTCGCGTCACATCAATGGCAAAAAAGGCAGCGTCCACCCCACCTTGACGCATCTTTGGCAGGTTGATCTGGATATCCATCTGGCTAGCTACCCGGTCTAGAGGGCCACGCATATATGCAATTGTTCCATCGTGCCGGACGCGGTCAGGGGTCTCCTTATCCGCAATACTGACGTTTCCCCGACGGATATGCCCGACAATCGTATCGTTGTGAGAATCAATGACGAGGGCTTCATTATGAAAGTCGATAGACGACAATTCTGATGTCAAAGCTATGGTCTCCTTATCCTAGAAGAGGCTCCGGTTGAATCTTGCTATTGACGATTCGTTCGTCAAAATGGTATAGTAGTGGCCACCTTAATATCTGACTGAAGGGGAAAGAATTATGCCAACCGTTGAACCAACCAACTACAAGGCAGTCATCAAAATTGTTCGCGACTGGCCACCTGCTAGCCGCTTCTCACTCGTGCAAGATGTTCTAAAAACACTTGTACTAGAAGAAGTAGAAAAATCTCGATCTAAACGCAATACCTTGGAAAAGGCTCTCGGTCTCCTATCAACAAACCAAGCAGCACCGTCGGATGTAGAAGTTCAACAGTGGCTTGACGAACATCGTATGGAGAAGTACGGTTGATGCACATTTTATTTGATATCAACGTCGTGCTGGATGTCCTTTTGAAACGTAAACCTTGGGTCACAGAAGCTATAGCCGTTTGGCGGGCCAACGATGAGGGACAAATTATCGGATACATTTTGGCTTCCGCGATGACCGATATTTTTTATATTGCGCGTCGATTGGCTGGATTGGAAATTGCTCGTACGACGGTACGCACCTGTTTGGAAGCCTTCGAGATTTGTACAGTCGATCGTCAGGCTCTAGAGCAAGCGGAAGCATTGCAGGAATTGACGCGATTGTGACCCGCGACAAAGACGGCTTCAAGACTGCAACCATACCTGTCTGGACACCAGCGGAATTGTTGACTCAACTTCATTGAAGTACACAGATCTGATGGTGACAATCCCCTATCACACATCAGCCACCCGCTGTGCTTTCACCCGCCGTTTCTTTTTCGATTTCTTTGAAGTTGAAGCAACTCGCAACCTCTCCCTCCGCTGTTTTTCCTGCCGCTCTACCTTTTTTGCCTTCTCGGCTTCCTCTTTTGCTTGCATCGCTTGCCGCTTTTGCTCTCGAACGTGGGCTTCATACTCGGCGTAAGTTCCGAAAAATAGATTCGCCGTTCCGTTCTCAAAGATCAGCAGTTTGTTGACGAGACTGTTCAGAAAATAACGGTCATGAGAGATCATAAAAATGGTTGCCGGATATGCTGCCAATGCCTCCTCAAGGACTTCACGCGACGGTATGTCTAGGTGATTTGTCGGTTCATCAAGTAGGAGCACATTTGCATTTTCGAGG
Organism: Candidatus Poribacteria bacterium; assembly: GCA_021295755.1. Lineage (NCBI taxonomy): Bacteria > Candidatus Poribacteria > Candidatus Poribacteria bacterium. The sequence continues at coordinate 49,211 of JAGWBT010000028.1, read as the reverse complement.
AGCAGCTTGGCGAGCATGACGCGGCTCTGTTCGCCGCCGCTGAGGTCGCCAATCCATTTGAAGACCTCATCATCAGAGAACAGGAACCGTCCGAGAAAACTGCGAATCTCGCCCTGTTTTTGTGTCGGACGCAACGCCCAAATCTCATCAATAATTGTGTTGTCTTGGTTTAGCCCGACAAGCTCTTGGTCGTAATACCCAAAATGGAGATTGTGCCCAACCTTCAACTTCCCTGAAGTCGGCAGTTCGTTTCCGAGCATCATTCGGAACAGTGTGGTTTTTCCAACGCCGTTGGGACCGATGACACCGACAACATCCTGACGATAGATTTCCATATTCATGTCCTCAAAGATCTGCTTATCGCCATATCGCTTTCCCAAACCCTGACACTGCAAGATGTCGTTTCCACCCCGTACATCCGGCGTGAAACGGAGTTTGATTGTTTTCTCATCGGTCTCTGGTTTCTCCACGCGTTCAAGACGGTCGAGCAACTTTTGCCGTCCTTGTGCCTCCCGTGTGCGTTGCCCAGCCATATTGCGACGGATAAAGTCCTCTTCATGAGCGATATACCGTTTTTGCTTTTTATATTCACGTTCCTGCGCTATTTTTTCAGTTTGTCTGATTTCGAGATATTTGGTGTAGTTTCCGGGGTACTCCGTGAGCTTGTGGTTTCGTAACTCGATAATCTTACGGGCAACGCGATCCAAAAAGTAGCGATCATGTGAGACGATGATGACTGCCCCTTGATATTCGGTATTCAGGAAGTTTTCCAACCATTCAATCGCTTTGATGTCCAGATGGTTAGTAGGTTCGTCCAGCAACAACAGATCGGGATCTTCGAGCAGCAATTTTGCGAGCGCGGCACGACTTTTCTGTCCGCCGCTCAAGACACCAGTCTTCAAATTAAAATCGCTGTCACGAAATCCTAATCCGCCCAGTGTTCGATTTGTTTGATACTCATAGTCGTAGCCACCCATGCGTTCGTGCTGTTCTTGCAACCGGGCATATCTATCTAGCAGATTTGGATCTTCTACCATCTCTTCACTGAGCAGCAGCATCTCATCTTCGAGGTCTCGCCGCTTCTGAAAGACTTTGAACATCTCTTGCCGGAGTGAGCAATCGGCTTCCAAATTGGGCTCTTGGCTCAGATACCCGATTTGTAGTCGTTTCGCGTACCCAATGTTCCCTTTGAAATCCTCGATTATACCGGCAACAATTTCTATGAGCGTAGTTTTACCAGTTCCGTTCTTTCCAATCAATCCAATCCGATCGCCATGTTCAATTGACAAAGAGACTTCGTCCAGAATGAGGTAAGGGTCATACGATTTTGTGACTTGGTCCAATCTGACTAATGACATAGAGATCCTTTGTATCGCAGAAGAAGAATAGGGGATCTATTTGAGGCGGGGGAGTGTAACAAAAGACTTTTGAGGTAGATTACTCCAGTTAATAAGCCTCATCCTCGTCGTAAAAATCTTCCTCATCCATGTATTCATCGTCGAGTTCTTCTTCCTCATAGTCAGTGTACGCATCGACATCCATCAATACATCAAGCTCCCTGGGACTCTCGATGCTTATCCGACAGATCCAGCCATCCCCCTCAGGCGAATGATTAATTAGATCCGGATCCTCATCCAGCGTGGTGTTGATTTCTTTAATCTCTCCGGTTGCTGGTGCATGGATAGGAAAAGTATTACCATCAGTCACTTCTACTCTGCCTAGCGGCTCATCCTGTTCATATTCATCGCCAACTGTGGGCAGCTCAACAAAGATAATATCACCATACTCTAGTTGGATGCGCTCGGTGATCCCAACGACCCCGTCGTTCTCTCCAACTTCAACCCATTCATGTGTAGTTGTGAATTTTTTTACCTCGTTCAAGATTATTCCTCCTGTATTGCTTAATGTCTACACACTCAAGATTCAATACCAATAGATTATACAGTTACAGGATCAATCACGTCAATATCAGCGTTGATTCCTCGCAGATTCTCTTGAAAGTTTTCAACTTCCCGTTGACGAATCTGCAGATGTACGGTTGCATGTTGATCATATTCGACGTTAATCACCTTTCCTCCTAATCTGCTGCACAGTTTGAGGACCGAACCAATCTGTTCATAAGGTGTCCTCACCTGTAGTGTCTTATAAAAAATCTGAGTTTCAATTTTTGCGCTCGCTAAACATTCCCTCGCACATCGACCATAAGCCCGAATAAGTCCACCGACGCCAAGATTGATGCCGCCGTAGTAACGGACGACGATGCAGACAACATTTGAGAGTTGAGACGCGGTTAGCGCTGCTAAAATCGGGGGACCTGCGGACTTTCTCGGCTCACCGGCATCAGTAGCATATTCGCGCTTTTCGCGCCCCCATCCGATACTGTATGCGCAGCAGTAGTGTGAGGCGTTGGGATATTTCTCTTGGACGAGTGCCAGAAATCTTTTAGATCTCTGTATCGTATCAACTGATGTGACAAGCCCAAAAAAGCGGGATTTCTTGACAACCAGCTTTGATTCCGCCATCCCAACGATCGTTTTGTATTCGTCTGACATAGTGGTTGTGATATGCGAAACGTGGGGCGTAATACGACAGAGCATCCGTGGTTGGTGGAGGTTAATCCATCATCTTAGTGCTGTCGTATCTCTCGTTTGTCACCGCTTAGATGCCTCTTTCTTTACTTTTCCTCAATAACGCTGCTCAATTGAAAATGAATACACCGATTTACCATTTTCGATGCGGACCTGCTCCCCGTCATTTCCCGTCGGCCGAATCTGCGGTGTATAGGCTACGTTTATATAAATCCCGCTAATCTGCAGGCCAAGACCCAATGTCAGTCCTTCAGTCTTCCAGAGTCTATCCTCGAACTCAACTTGCCCAGTTTCGAGACTGAGGACCGAGCCGAATCGTTTTTCGATGTGACGCAGATAACCTATCCGTCCACCGATGAAATCACGATACCAGACAGTTCCACCAAAGTTGGTTCGGACACCATCCTCAAAGGGTGGGTTCAGATCCAAACCAATCTGGATATCTACATTTCTATAATGGAATTGATAACTCCCGCCCAGAAGGACATCTCGGCGAATCCTATCGGGAATAGAGTTATCAGTGAATGATAATCCGTTACTCAAGTTTCTAATCACGGCACCGATGCGCAGGGATTCGCCTAATTGCTGGATTAGTCCTAAATTATAAGCGTAACCGTGTCCGATATGCCGATTGTTCTCGGCATCCTGTACTTTAGATCGCAGCCATCTGGCATCAGCACCGATAGCGAATCCTCGAAACAGTTTAACTGCATAACTGACTCCAACCGCAAAGTCAGTCTCAGGGAAACTGTTCGTCGCTTTTCCAAGGTGATTAACGCGGCTGAATCGTCCTTCATGTCCGACCGCGAAATCGAACCCAAAGCCTCCTGCGGCATCCAAAGGCTTGCTGTAGTTTATAACCTCAAGTCCTGATGCGCGAAGCGCGTATTGATTGTGATCCTCGTATCGTTCAAGATCGTTCAATTTTGTGATGATGGCAACAGTGCGCGGAAATCGTGAAATGTTTGTGACGAGACGGTTACTATTGATGAAACTAAGTCCGGCAGGATTGCTGTTAAGGGCATTTGTCCCCGAAATTGAACTGACAGAGTTATCCCCCAGCCTCAGGTGTTTTGCTGATGCAAGCCTTCTGAGGAACGTATTTGTTGATGCGTGAAACTCTTCGTTGACGGCTTGGGCTGAGGCGAGATTTGTCCCACCGAAGAGAAGTAACAGTGTGATAAGCACGACTGCGAAGTCATGTATTGCGTAAGACGCGAAACGTGAAAAGTCGTACGATTGGCTTTTATTCATATTTGTAGTTGCTCATCAGGGAGGTATTCGTGCACACAGATTCCCGGCACATTGACCTCAACAATATCAATACCTATAATCAATTTTCGTATGTTGCGCCTTTGATTCGTTGTATGTAGACAACCGAATCTTCAGTTTTTTGGGAGGGATTTTAATCTGTTCGACGATGAATCGCATCTGTCATTTGGGCAATTTGACACATTGCCTTTACATCGTGGACGCGAACGACATCTGCACCGTGGGCAATCGCCCACGCGACCGTCGCAGCGGTGCCTTCCACCCGATCATCCGGATTGGGCAGATTAAGAATCTTGCCAATGAATGATTTTCTGGAAGTACCAATAAGGATGGGCTTATCTAGGCTCTGAAACGCATCGAGACAGCGTAAAATCTCCAGATTATGTTCGGCGGTTTTACCAAATCCGATACCGGGATCAATCATAATCCGACCGGGACAAACTCCCTCTGCTTGCGCTTTATCAATCCGTTGTCGGAGAAAAGTCAAGACCTCAGGGATTAGATCGCTATACACCGGCGAGCGCTGCATTGTGCGGGGAACGCCTTTCATGTGCATGAGAATCAACCCAGCGCCCATCTCCATAACAACTCCCGCCATATCTGCGTCACTTAGCGCCGTAATATCGTTGACAATATGTGCGCCTGCTTGAAGCGCACTACGTGCAACAATGGGTTTATAGGTGTCAATCGAAAGCAGTGCTTCCGTTCCGTTTGCAAGGGCTTCAATCACGGGTAGGACACGGGCTAACTCTTCATCTGTGGAGACAGGTAAGGCTCCCGGGCGAGAAGATTCGCCGCCGATGTCGATAATGTCCGCACCATCTTCGATCATCTGGTGGGCGTAGGCAATCGCGCGGTTGGTATCGAGATAGCGACCACCGTCAGAGAAGGAATCCGGGGTGACGTTGAGGATGCCCATGATCCATGTACGTTCCCCGAAAGTAATCGATTTTCCTCGACAATTCATGATGCAATCGGAGAAAGTTGAGGACGGGGCCCAAGTATCTCTTCAATATCTTCTGTGATGAGTGTTTCGCGTTCGAGCAACTCATCAGCTAGCTTCTTCAACCCATCAAGGTGCGTTTCAATGAGGTTTCTCGCCCTATTATAGCACTCCATAACAATGCCATGGACAGCTTCATCAATTTCAATGGCTGTCTTGTCGCTATAATCTTGGTGATGCGCGATCTCTTTGCCCAAAAAAACCTGCTCTTCACGTCGTCCGAAGGAGAGCGGTCCAAGATCGCTCATGCCCCATTGCGTAACCATCTTACGGGCAATATCGGTTGCTTGTTCAAAGTCGTTCTGCGCCCCCGTGGTCAATTCACCAAAGATGAGTTCTTCGGCAACGCGTCCACCGAGCGCGGTGGTAATACTGCCAAGGAGATATTTTTTGTTGAAGTTACGACGTTCTTGAATCGGAAGCGCCACTGAAACACCGAGCGATCGCCCACGAGGAATAATGGTGGCTTTATAGTTCGGGTCATTTTCGGGAATAACGTGTCGCAATAAGGCATGTCCTGCCTCATGGTATGCGGTGACCCGTCTATCATCATCACTAATAATGAGGCTACGACGTTCGGGTCCCATCAGTACACGGTCTTTGGCCTCATCAAAGAAAATCATTTCAACAGAATCTTTGTCCTCTTTGGCTGCAAGCAAAGCGGCTTCGTTCACCATATTCTCGATGTCTGCCCCCGAAAAGTAGGGGGTCGCCTTCGCGAGTCTCTCCAAGTCCACATCTGGGTCCGTTTCAATGTTCGCTGTATGGACTTTGAAAATATCTTCACGCCCTTTGACATCAGGGAGGTCAACGACAATTTGGCGATCAAAACGTCCCGGTCGGAGGAGCGCCGGATCTAACACATCGGGGCGGTTTGTTGCAGCAATGAGAATCACACCCTCGGAAGTATCGAATCCATCCATCTCCACGAGAAGCTGGTTTAAGGTCTGTTCGCGCTCATCATGCCCACCACCGATGCCTGCGCCACGATGTCGTCCAACGGCATCTAGTTCGTCAATAAAGATGATGCAGGGTGCATTCTTCTTTCCCGTCTCAAACAGATCCCGAACCCGGGAAGCACCGACCCCTACAAACATTTCAACGAAATCGGATCCGCTGATACTGTAGAATGGGACATTAGCTTCCCCGGCGACAGCACGCGCAAGTAAGGTTTTTCCGGTGCCCGGCGGTCCCATCAACAGAACCCCTTTTGGAATACGTCCACCGAGTCGCTGAAATTTCTTCGGATCTTTCAGGAACTGGATTACTTCTTCTAGCCCTTCTTTCGCCTCATCGCAGCCAGCGACATTGGCAAAGGTAATTTTCGATTCGCTTTCAGAATGAAGCCGAGCGCGGCTTTTTCCAAACGATAACGCTCGATTACCTGTGCCTTGCATCTGCCTTGAAATGAAGATCATGATCCCTAGGAAGAGCAAGATCGGCAAGATTGTCGAACCGAAGATTACAATCCACTGGGGAACAGCCGATGAACGTTCGTTATCAAATGGAATTTGGTACTCAACAAGTTTTTCTTGAAGTGGGTATTCAGAGTAAATATCACGACTGGTCCGAAATTCCTGAAACGTTGCTGGTTCTCCTCTACCTCCACGCATTTCATCCAGATCTAGAATGGGCTGTGGATCCTTGAATTTTCCTTTGATCCACTCTTTACCGATTTCGATTTTTCCTTCAAATAGGTCCTTGCTATTTGGTTGTCGCAGATAGGCATAAAATTCCGATGCCGCAAGCTGATGTACCTTTTCCTTACCTGAACTTAAAAAGTGGTACATGGCATAGGCAACAAATGACGCCATAATCAACCAAACCACAATACTTTTCGCACTCTTATTCACAGCACTTAACCTCTCTTCTATATCTACAAAAGATTCCGGGTGATACTTAGGGAGTGACGTTTCTTGATGGCTAAAAGTTTATTTTTCTTGAATCAATATCACTCCGCGCAGCTGAAGTATACCAAATCTACCTCTAAATATCAAGTCAGTTACCCCTCCCTAAAGGATTGAGGCTTGTTGCCCGTTTCCCGGGACTTACAAGGTTTCGCGCTTCTGTTCCCGATAAATCGGGATTTTTCGGGGGTGTTTGCTACCACCGCACCTCCACGCAAGGCGACAGTCGCCTTTTTGATGTTTATCGCAGCATTGTGGTCACGGTCTAACTGGAGACCACAATCTGGACAATTAGGTATTCTAACGGATAGTGATTTCTTGACAACCGTATCACAACCTGAGCATTTCTGAGAGGTATCCTTGGGATTCACTTTCGTCAACAAGGTGTTAGGTGATTGGCTTGTATCTTGTAACTCAAGGATTCGCCATGCTTTTGGTAGGCTTGTTTCCACATAGCCAGAGCTTGGTTGTAAAGCGTTTGACATCCTTCAAGAATAGCATCAAGCGTCTTACGTTGTTTAGTCGTCGGATAGATTCGGTATTGGTATGTTTTAACCATTGCGATTCAACTTTCTGGTTCCGCAAACACTCTTCCACAAAAGCCAATGCGATTGTACCCGATTCACACTGTTTTTTTCAACAAAAAAGAGGTGCAATTTCCTCCCCGCTCTAAAGAACGGAATCTCCACTGAGGAGATTTGATAACCCAAGTATCCAAGTAGGGAACAACGATTGCTGTTCCCTACGTTTTGGTTTAGATTCAGAGGGAGTTTCAGTAAGCGCACTAACTCTCCTTACGCCACAATTGCTAGCGCACGGACTTCACCGAATTCATGTGAAAGCTTGGACCACGACGCACCATCATCGGCGCTGCGGAAAAGCTGACCGTTGACGCTACAAGCGAACAACCAGCCGGGCACCTCCGGCTGACGTGCCAAACACCAGATTGTGCTGTTGGCTGTCAATCCAAGATCGGCGCGTTCCCACGATTTGCCGAGGTTATCGGTGTAGAACAGTCCGCCTTCATCTCCAGGAGGACCGTTTCCGGCTCCAATATAAACTCGGCCTGTACCGTTCATCGGAACATACATCGCCGCGCGACAATAGGGCCAAGGGAACCCGTCCCCGACACTGAGTGGTGTCCATTCGTTCATGTCTGTCGTAACACATACATCGTTATTTGTCGCAGCAACGAGTGCCTTGCGATCGCCGGGGACAACCGTCAGCCCATGAATGTCAAGGCTGCTTAGTCCATCACTTCGCTCTACCCATGTCTCACCCCCATCGGTGGAGAGACGTAACCCGTCAATCTCAATCCCTGCATAGATGGTCTGATCATCTTCCGGATCAATTGAGATCGACGTTACGCGCGGTATGATTGGCACACCCTCGCACTCCTCAGCAAGCTCAACATCCAACCGGTTCCATGTATCGCCCCCATCACTTGATTTGAAAAGGGCGGACGGACAGGTACCTGCGTAGAGAATATCGGGGTTATTGGGGTTGATTGCAATTGCCCAGATTTGGAGCCCATCCATAGGGGAATTGATCTGTTCCCAATCATCTCCACCATTTTGTGTGCGGAAAATGCCGGTTTCTGTTCCTGCAAAGAGAATTGATGAATCATTGGGATTTGCAGCGAGGGCACGAATATCAGCTTCCGGAAACATTCCGCTACTTGCTCGATCCCATGAATCACCACCATCATTGCTGCGCCATACACTTTGACCTACTGTTCCTGCGTAAAAAGTTGGTGTTGCCATGTGTAACCTCCTTGAATCGTAAAGCGTGATGCGTAAAAGGAAAACGACAGAACCTATCTTTTAAGCACTGGTTCTGTTTGTTTTAACATCTACTCGTTGTGTTTTTGTAGTTCACCGGATCCAACCGATTCCCCCAAGAAGAAAATCTCCCATCGGATGCTTTCAGGGGTGACCTCCGGAGAAAGATAAAGCGAATATGTGTAAATCGCTCCATCTTGTACAACTTTCATTGGGGTTGCTGATATAATGCGTTCTGCATTTTGCGCAACTGTGATTTGTGGCGGACTGCCACCAATTGAGTGATTTGGAATGGCGATGATATCCCAATATCTTGGATGAACAGGATTGGGCAAGACTGTTGCGTTAAACTCTACCTTTTCAATAATCTGCTGGGCGCCATAGGTGTAAGATGATATGTTGTGTCCTGATAAATCGTGATCGGGCTGGACACTTGGGATAAGCGTGACTTTCCCGACCTCCTGCCCAAAATCTAGGATAAATAGACTCCCTTTTCCCATCTCAGTCAACGACATATCGTGCACTGTCATCGGTTGTTCGCCTTGAAACTCAATTACTTTGACATCATAAGGGAGAAGATCATCGCCTTCAAAGGCAAGACTCAGACTACCATTCTTAGCGTTAGGGTAGAAGGGAATATAGTCTGATGCATAGCCAGCAAGTACGTTGTTTTCAACAGACACAGGATATGAGCGATGCTCACGGTGGTACCGGAGCCTTAGTTGCTCATTCTGATAACCGTACCGCCCATCGGCAAATTCGGTATCATCTAGATAATTCGCGACCTTCCAATCGGCATAGATAACGGGGAACGCCGCTTCTACACCACGCGAGTGCAAGGCATTATTGATGCCGGAGATTCCGTTTGCTCGATCTTTCACGATTGCGGCGATTGTTTGTGAACCGCCGTAGTGTTCATGGAGATAAAGCATCCATAAGTAGACTGCACCGTAATGAGCGAGTTGGCTGCGCGCTCCTTGGGGCCAATCTATTAGCGAGATACGCGGATTCTGTTGAAATGATGAGATATGGCTTCTTACTCGATAGCCACAAACGAACATAGCGTATTCAGCACAGCCTTCATTGACCCAGATTGCTTCATCTACATCATGCCGCCAGTGGATGAGATGCTCAAATTCGTGGGCAAGCACACCGAAGGCTTTCTCGCTCCCTGCGTTTAGGGGATCGGTGTCCAGATAGAGCATATCGAGTTCGTTGCTACGCACCGGAATACCTATCTCCGGGTGTCTCAGAATGCCTCGGTGCTGGTTCACGGGGCTGAAAAACCCTGCGACGAAATTGCTGCCTCGTGTTGCTTTGTCACGGATATTCAATAAAAGCAAATAGATTCGCTTATCGCCATCAATATCTGGCGGTGCCCCAAAAAGCTCCGTTTCGATTTCATAGATCCCACGATTTGAATCAGCCGGTGTCGTTTCATCAAATGCACGGCGCACGGAGCGAACTGTTTGTTCATTCACTGTTCGTAACCACTGCGAATCCTCAACGAAGATGTAACAGAACTCACCAATCGCTCGCAATGTAGCTTGAACGATATATTGTTCGTGGGTGTTAAAATTGACCGAGAAGAAATCCCTGCGATCTCCGAGTGTCAGTTGACGTGCATTTGGTTGAGCAGGTGCAGAAGGAACTTCAGAAGCCTCCTTGAGGATAGACCCAAAGTGTTCATAAAAATAGGGAGTGCCATCGATCCAACCATAAGCGGTCGACACTCCCAGCAGAACGTAAAGCGTAATCCGTAAAACGTGAAGCGTGAAACGTGAAACAGATTGTCTATTCCATATACCCTGAATAAACCCATGGACCCATGAACTCATGAACGCACCATTTCCCCATTTTCTCATTTTCCCATGTCCTCATTTTTCGGAGTTCACTCCTGTCCATGCTTTTTCAGTTTCTCTAGAATCGTGGTATCACCGGGTGATAGTTGAATCGCTTTTTGCCACGCTGCAACTGCTTCCTTCTTAAGTCCTTTTTTTAGATAAACCTCTCCTAGATGATCTTGGACTTCTACACTATTCGGCATGTAGATAACGGCTTTTTCGAGTTGTTTCAATGCGTCATTCAACTTGCCCTGCTTGAAATATGCCCAACCGAGGCTATCCAAATAGGCACCATTTGCTGGAGATTTTTTCAAAGCTTTCTGGATTAGTTTCACAGCTTCGTCTAAGTTGGTTCCAAGTTCGGCAAAGAAATATCCGAGCGCGTTGTAAGCCTCTTCACGTTCGGGTGAGAGCGCAATTGTTGTTCTGAGATAGTGTTCCGCTTGTTCAAAATTCCCAATCTCTTGGTAAGCAATTCCGAGCCAGTAGTTTGCATCAGGGTTATTGGGAGTTGTTTCTAATGCTTCCTTTAAAATTTCAATTGCCTCGTTTTCCCGCTCCAAGACGACGTAGAGGCTCCCAAGACGTGCCCGGAACTGTGCTAGCAAATCATTGTCGTGGTCGTGTTTGTGATTAGCAGGTGGGGCTAGTCGTTGCAGTTGAGAATAAGAGTAAATTGCTTTCTGGAGGTTTTCTGCTGCAGCCTCTAACTGGTCTTCTTGATATAACCGATCGTGCTGCTCAACACCCAATTTCCACAGTGCGTCATGTGCTCGCCATAGGTCGCGGTTGATTTTGATTGCACGTTCGTAAGTGGTGATTGCTTCCTGTTTATCCCCCAACTGGTTATAGAGACTGCCCAACCGTAGATAATACAGCGGCTGATAGGGCATGATACGAATCAGCTCTTTGAAAGCGTTCGCAGCAGATTGGTAGTCTCCCATCTGTTCCCCAATGTCGCCAAGGTAGTTATACGCGCTGAACGGCCGTCCATTTTTCTCAAATCCGTAATGATCGGGATCTAGTTCGACGACTTTTTGGAATGTCGCAACAATATCATCCCATTTATCTTTGTGCTTTGCATTTCCGTATCGCCAAATCATAACCTGTCCGAGCAGGTAATAGGGCATTGGTTCTCCAGGGGCAATTTCAATCGCTCTCCGGCAGTGTTCCTCCGCAGCTGGAAGGTCGAACATCTCCATGCTAAGGCGCGCCAATTGAGTATGGACAAAGGCGGAAGCTTCATGTTCACGCAGAATCTGTTGATACTCTTTTTTTGCAGGGGACAGTTTAGCCGTTACCCGGAAATAGGTGGCGGAGATCAAATGGGCATAAACCCGCATCGCACGTTTATATTCGGGACCCAATGGCTTATCAACGACCCGAACGTTGTCCACCATTGACTCTGATGCTGCTGCGTCAGAAGCGTTCAGTTGTGCATTTAAGTTCACCACTATCAGGGTAGCGAGCGATATCGCTGATAGACGTATCATATTAAGACCTTTCTATAGGTGACTTATCAACTTTCCTCAACTTCGGGTTCGTTACCATTTTGGGAGATTTTTCCAACATCAACAACACTCTCCTCTTTCCGCAAGGACATCAAACGCACGCCCTGCGTATTTCTCCCAATCGTGCGGATATCGTTGACTGCCATGCGTGTCAACATGCCGTTTGAATTCACAATAATTAGCTCGTCATCGTTCGACACCATTTTCGTTGCAACAACAGGTCCGTTACGGGTGCTTGTTTTAATCGCAATCACACCTTTTCCAGCGCGTCCCTGCAAACGATAATTCGCCAACAACGTACGTTTGCCGTAACCATTTTCCGTCACGACCAACACGGTCTCGCTCTCATCGGCCGCAGCAATCATACCAATAACGAAATCGTCTTGTGCCAAACGGATTCCACGAACGCCCGCTGCCGTCCGTCCCATCCTACGAACTTCCCCTTCATTGAACCGGATGGATAACCCAGATCGTGTGACCAATAGGATATTGTGATTACCTTCGGTCAAATGCACCCCGATAAGTTTGTCACCTTCGTCGAGATTGATCGCAATAATACCGGCAGAATATGGCCTACTAAAAACTTCAAGGCTGCATTTCTTGACAACGCCTTTCTCCGTTGCCATAAAAACAGACCGATCTTCATCAAACTCACGCACAGGTACAAACGCTGTGATCTTCTCATCGTTTTCTATTCGCAGCAGATTGACAATTGCTTGCCCCGATGCAGTACGACTCCGTTCTGGAATCTCGAAGACTTTCAGCCAATAACATTTGCCGCGATCGGTAAAGAAGAGGATATATTGATGGGCTGATGCGATAAAGACATGTTCGGGATAATCCCCTTCCTTGCTCTGCATCCCAATTACACCCACCCCGCCTCGATGCTGACGACGATAGGTGGTAATTGGCACTCGCTTGATGTAACCCTCGTGAGAAATAGCGACAACCATCTCTTCATCAGCGATGAGGTCTTCAATCTCAAACTCGGTCACCGCATCAACGATTTCGGTCCGTCGTTCGTCAGCGTATTTGGCTTTTAGTTCTAATAATTCCTCTTTGATAATGTTAGTAATGAGGATTTCACTATCAAGGATTGTCCGCAACTCTTCAATCTGTTCGAGAAGGTTTGCGTACTCATCATTAATTTTCTGTCGCTCCAGCCCTGTCAATTGGCGGAGCGTCATGGTTAAGATCTCACTTGCTTGCACCTCCGACAGATCATAATTTTCTATTAATAGGTTTCGAGCCTCTTCGGGAGATTCCGCGGTTTGAACAGTGTCGATCACATCTTCAATGTTGTTTAAGGCGATACGATACCCTTCCAGAATATGTGCTCGTCGTTCACAGACGTCAAGATCGTATTGCGTCCGACGGCGAATGACCTCTCGACGATGTTCGAGATAGTAACTCATGATCTCCGTCAGAGACAGCACTTTGGGCAACCCATCAACGAGGCATAGCATAATCGCGCTGTAGTTGGTTTGCATCTGCGTATGCTTGTATAGCTGGTTCAATATCACCTGTGCAATCTCACCCCGTTTGAGCTCAACAATAACCCGTATGTTTTGATCGGACTCATCCCGGATATCGGAGATTCCTGTGATTGTCTTACCGGCGACAAGATCATACATCTTCTGGAGTAAGTGATTTTTCTTAACTTGGTACGGAATCTCTGTGATGAGGATGCGTTCTCTGCCTTCTTTGGTTCGCTCAATAACCGCTTTTCCTCGGACGGTGATTGAGCCTCTACCATTGGCGTATATGTCACGAATACCGGTGCGTCCGACAATCTCGGCTGCTGTCGGGAAGTCGGGACCAGGGATATGCACCATGAGATCTTCAAGGGTTGCTTCTGGATTCTCCAGCAATAGAATTAACCCATCAACGATTTCCCCCAAGTTATGCGGCGGAATTCGTGTCAGGTATCCCACGCCAATACCGGTTGTCCCGTTGACTAGCAAGTTTGGTAACCGTGCCGGAAGTACGGTCGGTTCGGTTGTCGATTCCTTGTAGTTGGGCTGAAAGTCAACGGTATTTTTGTGGATGTCTGCCAACATCTCATCCGCAATCCGCATCAAACGGCACTCTGTGTAGCGCATTGCTCCCGGTGGGTCGTCGTCAATGGACCCAAAATTCCCCTGTCCGTCCACCAAAGGGTAACGCATGGCAAACTCTTGAACCAGTCCAACCAACGTATCGTAGATTGGACCGTCGCCGTGTGGATGGAAGTTCTTCATGACCTCACCAACGACAGCCGCACACTTGTCATAGGAGCGTCCTGCCGTGAGGTTCATCTCTCCCATGGCATAGAGGATGCGTCGCGTGCTGGGCTTCAATCCATCTCTGAGGTCCGGAATCGCCCGGTTGGTGTTCACGCTCATCGCGTAGGTGAGGTAGGATTCCCTTAACTCATCTTCAATATATCGCGTGACAATATTGGTATTTTCATCGTTTCGTGTTAGCACGTTCTGCTTTACTCCTTGGTATAATTTATCGGCAAATGTATGTTCTAAAATACTCCAATTTCTTGAACCGTGATTAGTATATCTTCTTGCTGAAATTGAGACTTTAAAATCTCTTTGTATTCCTCAAAAAATCGGGTTGTTGACTCGGAAGGTTCAAAGTCGATGGTAGTATAAATGACGATGAGATCGCGATAGGCTTCACTTTCTCCACTCCATAAGCCACGCAATGGAAATTCACACAGGACAGTAGTCAATCCACCAAAGCGTTCGTAAAGGACATCATCAACTTGATCAGATCTTTCATCTTCAATTTGTCTTCCATCATTGTAGCGGAGAGGCAAGTAAATGTCGTATTTTTTCACTCGGACTAACAACAGTGTCTATCTCCTCAAATGGAAGTTGTTTTTCCTGTAGTATTTGTAGATGCCGATTTGAAATCAGATAGATGTAATCCTTTGACACTCGCGTGATAGGTCCTTCTTGGAGCAATGACTTCCAAGTTTTGTGCCATGTTTCTCTAGGGATCTTTACTTTAATCATTTCTCTGTTCCCTTTACGGTTCAGGGTGGATTGGGTCAACCCAATAGACTTCCTCCGGTGGCTCTACCGGTTCAATATCCAAGTTGACGACAATTGGCTCTTGATCGCTCCGCACTAAAACACAGGAGAGAGGTTCGTCCGTGCTGGCGTTAATTTCTTGGTGTGGCACGAAAGGCGGCACATAGATGAAATCACCGGGACCCGCCTCTGCGACAAATTCAAGCTGCTCTCCCCACCGCATACGTGCGCGCCCCTTCACCACATAAATCACACTCTCCAACGCGCCATGATGGTGTGCGCCGGTTTTTGCGTTCGGTTGAATATTCACCGTGCCAGCCCAGAGCTTGTTAGCTCCAGCGGTCGCACGATTGATGGCAGCGGCACGGGTCATACCGGGGGTCTGCGGCGTATTGATATCAAGCCGATCGCTGCGGACAATTCTCACGCCACTGTCACGCCAATCCACGACATCATTTGACATCTTACGCCCCGTACAGGTCGAGATTCACCTGATTCCCATATTTTTCGATAAAGACACGCCGTGGATCAACATCATCACCCATGAGCAGGGTAAACATCCGATCCGCCTCGACAGCATCCTCCATCTTGACCTGAAGCAGAATTCGTGATTCACGGTCCATGGTCGTGTCTTTCAACTGATCTGCGTTCATCTCCGCAAGCCCTTTGTAGCGGGTAATATTGATACCGCGCCGCCCGATGTCCTCAATGACACCCAGCATTTCCCAGACGGTATTCGATTTTCGAGGCTCCCGGTCACCATCTCGGATGGTAAAGATCGAATTACCGTTACTATTCTCGACTCCATTTGAGCGATCGAAATCGTGAGGCACTATATCAAATCTGTTTAACCCATCAATGAGCTGATCCAACTCTCGGATTTCGGACATATCTGAGACATCTTCAATCACCGCCTCGCTCGTCTCCTCAAGATCTTCGATCTCCAACTGAGAATTTGTATTCTGCTCAATCAACTGATCAATCTCCTCATCCTCAAAACGGTAGAACTTTCCCCTATCGGTTTGAACTTGGAATAAGGGGACGGTCTCTTCACCCCGAAAACGTTGACCAAAAATGCGATCTGTATCAATCCCTTTTCGTCCTAACTCGTTTAATGAACCCTCAATTTTTCGGATGGTCTCAAGAATTGTGCGAAACTGTTTTTCTGTGTACGGTTTAGCACGCCGGCTGTTGGTTAGTTTCGCGCTTTCCATCGAAGCTTCCAAGAGATAATCATTCATCTGTTCGTCGCTTTGGAGATATTGGGCGCGACGCCCCTTCCGGATTTGATACAGCGGCGGTTGAGCGATGTACAGATGTCCTTCCTGAATCAATTGGGGCATCTGACGGAAGAAGAAAGTCAAGAGCAAGGTGCGGATATGTGCGCCATCAACATCGGCATCAGCCATGATAATCACCTTGCTATAGCGCAATTTCTCCAGCGTAAAATCTTCCTGACCAATCCCCGTTCCCAACATAGTGACAATGTCAATGATCTGATCGTTCTTGAGAATCTTATCTAAGCGCGCCTTGGCAACGTTAATGCCTTTTCCCTTCAACGGCAATATTGCTTGAAAGCGCCGGTCACGTCCTTGCTTTGCTGTTCCACCGGCTGAATCGCCTTCAACGAGAAATGCTTCACACAGTGCGGGGTCACGTTCGGAACAATCGGCAAGTTTGCCGGGCATTGATGCGGAATCCAGTATCCCCTTCCGGCGGATAACTTCCCGCGCCCTTCGAGCAGCATCCCGTGCTTGCGCGGCTTGAATACTCTTTTGGATAACCCTTTTGGCAATGTTCGGGTTTTCTTCGAGGTAGCTCTTTAACTTCTCATTGACGAGAGTCTGCACAATCCCCTCAACCTCGGTATTCCCTAATTTTTGTTTTGTCTGTCCTTCAAACTGTGGGTCAGGGACTTTGACGCTAATAACGCCGGTCATTCCTTCACGAATATCCTCACCCGACAAATTGATCTTTACATTCTTTAGCAGATCATAAGACTTAGCATAAGCGTTGAAAGTCCGTGTGAACGCGCTTTTGAAACCGCTCTCATGAAATCCACCTTCGGGGGTGCGGACATTATTGGCGTAGGAAAAGAGATTTTCGGAATAACCGGTGTTGAATTGCAGCGCAATCTCGATCGAAACATCATCTCTGAGTCCCTCTATGTAAATGGGATCTCTGTGGAGGACCTCTTTGTTCTGGTTATGATATTGGACAAACGACGAAATGCCACCCGCGTACTGAAAAACACGAGTTTCCCTCTCCTTACCGTCTTCGGTAAGCCGCTCATCTTTGAAGACAATCTTGATACCACGATTGAGAAACGCAAATTCGCGGAGGCGCTCTGCCAAGACATCATGTGAGAAGTGAATGGTTTCAAAGATTTCTGAATCTGGCATGAAGGTTGTCGTTGTACCTGTTTTTTTACTCGTGCCGACAACTTCAACCTTTGTCAAGGGTATGCCACGCGCATACTTTTGATGATGTACCTTCCCATTTTGTCTAACCTGGACATGAACCCATTCCGATAGGGCATTGACAATAGAAGCACCTACGCCGTGCAGACCGCCAGCGGTTTTATATCCAGAACTTGCACGTCCGTCAAATTTCCCACCGGCATGCAGAGTGGTCATCACAACCTGTAACGCAGAAGCGCCACTTGCATGTCGCCCCACCGGAATACCACGCCCCTCATCACGCACAGTTGCGCTGCCGTCGGCGTGCAGGGTAACTTCCACCTTCGATCCGAAGCCGGCAGCGATTTCGTCAATTGAATTATCGACTAACTCTTTGATCAGGTGGTGTAGCCCCGTGGGACCAGTGCTACCGATGTACATACTAGGACGTTTGCGAACCGCTTCTAATCCTTTAAGTACTTGGATATTTTTCGCAGTATAAGAAGAAGCGTTCCTCATATATCTACTCCTTTCATCAACTTCTATTGCTAACTACTATTATACTAACCTCTATTACTTATCTTTAACGCAAGTTGCTAGTTGTCGGCATATTCAAACCAACAACCCCTAATCCCCGTACAATCGACGGTTTTGTGTCGAGATGTGAATCTCGACCTACAGGTTCTAATGGATTTTTAATAACTAGCAACTTAGGTTATCTTTAACTAAAGCGCGTTGGCTCTGTTTGATAAAGAGTCGCTTTAAGTGCGCTTTCAGATCTGGATCCTCGACCGATGCGACGATCTGATCAATGCGTTTTAATGTCTCCCTATCTAATTCAACAGTCTCTAATTTAAGACGTTTTGGACGGTGAAAACGTTGACTTTTTGAATATTTTGTCGAATGAATCGGCTTAACAGAAAATTCCAAGGTTTTCACCGCAGGAAAATTGACAGCTTTGTTGATCTTGGGAATTATTTTCCCTCTCGATACCTGGAGTTCGTTGACCCAGACAGGGGCGAGAGCATAAACTGTTAATTTCCCATTAACGAGTGAAATCGGCTGAGTGTTGCGAGCGATCAGCGCACCCACCGCTCCTTTCCAAGCGGCAAAGACTTGTGTTTCAAGAACTTTGTGATCCAATCCATAATCACGAATCAGCCCATCAAGCAGCAGATCGATCCGTTCTGTTTTCTCAGTTGACTTGTCCATCATGCACCGTAAATACGCGGCAATCACCTAACTCTGGCACCCATGCCTCCTGCCGCGTTGAAGTGATGAATGTTTGTGCATTCAATCGTCCGAGCAAGTGAAATAAAAAGGACGAACGCTCCTCATCCAATTCTGAGAAAACGTCATCCAATAGAACGATAGGAGTTTTACCTGTGGTTTCACGTATTAATTCCAATTCCCCAAGTTTGAGGGCTAAGGCAATTGTTCGTTGTTGCCCCTGCGATCCAAAAGCCTTTGCTTCCTGAAAATACATCGCTCCGGCAGACTGCGATTCCAGTATTAATTTGAAATCGTCCCGGTGGGGCCCCACCGAAGTCATACCCCGCAGAATATCGTAAGATCGGGAAGATTGTAGCCCCTTGCGAAATAGTTCTGTCGCCTCCTGCTCGATCGCGTCATTAATCTTTTCAGGAGAAGGTTGGTATTTCAATTCGAGTATCTCACGATCTCCGGTCAATTCGGCGTGCTTGGCTCCAACGTAAGCCTTTAATTGGTCAAAAAGTCTCGCACGTGTTTGGACGATAGAGATTCCTTCGGCAATGAGTGTATCATCCCACGGATCGAGGAAGTCTGGCCTGGCCTGTTTCGACCGAACTTGTTTCAGCAACTCGTTGCGCTGCTTCAGCGCAAATTGGTAGTTTTGGAGAGAATTCAAGTACGCCGAATTGATCTGGGAAATCAAAAGATCGATAAAACGCCGACGGTCTGCGGGAGACCCTTTGACTAAAGTGAGTGACTCAGGGGAGAAAAAGACAACATTGAACTGACCAATCCACTGAGAAAGTTTTTTCTGAATAATCCCATTGAACTTGAAACGCTTCTTGCCACTCAACTCATTTGAGACTTCAACCGTCATCAAGTCTAGTGGCTGCAGATTGTGGGGTTCTGGATCCGGCCGCGCATCATCTGCAGCGGCAATCTCCCCTTTGAGGTAAAACCAACTCTCGTTGTGCCGTATCAATTCATTATCAGGGTAGGTGCGGTGTGATTTCGCCGTACTGAGAAAATAAATTGCTTCTAGTAGTGTTGTTTTCCCCTGCGCGTTTTCCCCAACAATCAAGTTCACTCGATCGGTGAATTCAACTTCACAATCAGTATAACTACGAAAATTACGCAACACAAGTTGGTTTAGTCTCATTGTCGTGAGGTGCTTTTAGCGGGCGCGGAGAGCCTGTTCAGTTGCATCTGTGTCATACTTAGATTACGGTCAATAGTCAATGTTTCGGGCAAAGCCGTGGACCAGAGTAATACCATCCCTGCGTTAAAACCGTTAAAGCGTGGACCCTATGACATCTTCTGTTATGAGTCCTCTCACGATTGGGCAGACAATCGCAACTGTTATGAGTCAAGCCGCATCGGCATGATTAAGCAGAGATGCCCATCATCGTCAACAGGCTTTAAGACAGCCGCACTGAGGGAATCTTTGAGTTCCAAACGGAAATCTTCGGCTTGGATATGTCCCACAGCTTCCACGAGGAAACGCGCATCAAAAGCAATCTGGATTTCTCCGTCGCCGCTTGTGACATCTACTGTTTCATACGCCTCGCCAAGTTCGGGTGTCTTCGCAGAGATGCGCACTTTGCCGTCCTGAACGTCCAAACGGATTGAGTAGGTTTTCGGGTTGGATAATAGCGATACTCGCCTCAGCCCTCCTAGCATTTTGTCGACATTAAGTGTCAGGTGGACCTCGTTATCGCTAGGGATAATCTGTTGATACTTGGGGTATTCTCCCTCAACCAATCGAGAGGCCAAAGTGGAATCATCATCAGCGAAAATGATCTGGTTTTCTAGCAAGCAGACTTTAACCTCCGCTGATTCTGCAAAGGTCTTGGTAATCTCCCGGACCGCTTTGAGTGGAATGATAACCCCTATCGGTTCTTGAGGTGGTGGCATCAGTGTATCACTCGATGCGACAGCAAGTCGTCGGCCATCAGTTGCGACAATCTGAGTTATTTCGGGTGTCAAATCAAAATAGAGTCCATTCAAGAAGTATCGCGTTTCCTCAGTGGAAGCAGAAAACTCGGTTTTATCAATCATCGAACAGAGCAAGTCACCATCAATAGTGAAAAACGCTCCCGTAATTGAGGGAAGATCCGGGAACTCATCATCAGGAAGTCCGATAATTTTATAAACGCCTTCTCCACAGGTAATTTCGATTCGATCGTTTGCCGTTGTTGCAAGCCTTATCTCTTGGTCTGGCAACTCACGTACAATTTCAGAAAGCTTTCTCGCCGATACGGTAATGGCACCCTCCTCAACGATAGTACCGGGAACCACGGTTTGAATGCTAACTTCAAGATCGGTTGCTGCAATCTCGATTTGTCCGTCCGTTGCACGAATCAGGATATTCGACAATATGGGAAGTGTGTTCCTTCCAGCAGCTACACCTTGTAATACTTGAATACATCTAAACAGATCTTCTTTTGCAAAAACTAATTGCATCTTCTTTCTCCTAAAAAATTATGTTTCTAAGTTAAATCTTCATAAATACTTTTTGACGATTTATCATTATATATTCCTTATCTACTCTCTATTCTATTAATTTATATATTAATAATAGTAGTAGTAGGGGATGTGGATATGTGTATAACTCCCCTAAACCCGCGCCACGACTGGCTGGAAGCCTGTGGATAACTTGTGGATAACTTTTTGACTTATCCACAATCTATCCACAGCCCCAAAGTTATCCACATCTATCCACAAACCATCCACAGGTTATCCACAGGGTTATCCACAGGTTATCCACATTAACGATTTAACAAATATATTTCTATTATTTAATATCTTCGATTAAAAAGTTAATTGTTTGGTACAGCTCCGCATCTGTTCGGATGCTCTCTTCAATTCGGTTATTAGCGTGCAAAATGGTCGTGTGATCTTGCCTCCCGAAAGCATCAGCAATTTCCATAAGGGACAGATTGGTTAGTTGACGGCAAATATACATAGCAATCTGTCGAGGCACAACCACCGCTTTTGTGCGTGTAGAGGATTTGAGGTCACTGATTTTGAGGCGAAAATAGCCTGCCACCGCTTTTTGAATATCTTCTGCTGTGATAGCTTTAGAGTTAATCCGGGGCGGTGGTGCGGTGAAGTCGTTTAACACATTGCGCGCAAAATCGACTGTCAACTCCTCATTGAAAAGGCTTGCTTCTGCGGCGACCCTAATGAGCGATCCCTCTAGGTCCCGAATGTTTGTTTGAATCGCTTCGGCAATGTAGCTTAAAACAGAGTCGGGAACATTTTCCAAGTTTTGGTCTTCACATTTCTGGCGAAGGATAGCAATCCTTGTTTCAAATTGTGGTGGACTGATGTCTGCAACCATTCCCCACTCAAAACGGGAGCGTAATCGTTCTTCAACGGTTTCAAGATTTTTCGGCGGGCGGTCGCTTGTCATCACAATATGATTTGAATTTTGGTGAAGTTCATTAAAAGTATGGAAAAATTCTTCTTGGGTGCCCTCCTTACGTTGTAAGAATTGAATATCATCAATAAGAAGCACATCGACTGTCCGATATTTGCTTCGGAAGTCGAAGGCGGTTGTGCGAGTGATGATAGAATCAATGTATTCATTCATAAAGGTTTCAGAAGAGATATAGAGCACTTTCTGCTTGGAATGAACCTCTTGGATTCGGTTACCGATTGCGTGCAGCAGGTGAGTCTTACCCAATCCAACACCACCATAGATGAAAAGTGGGTTGTAAATCTTGCCTGGGTTTTCCGATACAGCCAGTGAAGCCGCATGACTCAAACGATTTCCAGTTCCTACAACGAACCGATCAAAACTATATTCGGGATTAAGGGTTGTATCAGTTGAGGGGGCATCATCATCAGGAGCATCAGGAGCAGCTGATGCCGAAGATTCAGGTTGTCTTTTTCCGTCGGGCTGTGCAGCGATGATTTTGAGCCGACAATTTGCGCCAATCTGTTTCTCTAAGAGACCGTTGATATCAGGAAGAAAACGGCTTGCAATTTGCTCCTGTGTATACACACTCGGAACTGAAACTGTCAGTTCACTTTCTGTCAGAGCCATTGGTTTGGCTTGACGGAGATAAACATCTTCACGAATGGTGTCGCCCAACTCGGACAGAATTTTCAACCAGATTTGATCCGGGGTATACCGCATTATATTAATTCCTATAATAATTGGAGGGGGCTTTCAGGGAAATTCAAGCGATATAGCAATCAACTATTGATATAAAAAGGTTGGGTTCCCTAACCGGTGTGTCCGCTAAACAACTGGAAACCAAAATGAGGAAAAAATCATAACTACAAAATTAACAGCGCACTACTTAAGGACAAAAACTATCTGCTCTAATCGCAAGTTATCCACAGGTTATCCACAATTTGTCCACAATTTGTTTGACTATAGTGAGACGGGGATTAGATTTAGTTTCTATCCGTCAGAAGGTCTGCTGTAGTATATCATAAAACATGGTGTAAAATCAAGCCAAAATCCGATCTATCCGCGGGAAAAAGGCTTGACAAATCCTAACCTGATAGACTATCATTCCTTCGCTTTGAGTTGATTGTTTAAAAACTAAAATTAGTTAGGAGCAGGTACTGATGAAACGTACATATCAACCTCACCGTCGCAAACGAAAAAATAAGTTTGGCTTTCGTAAACGGATGTCTACGCGGGATGGCCGGAAGATTCTCTCTCAGCGTCGTGCAAGAGGTCGAAAGATCCTCACCGCTTAACAGGATATACACCAATGGTGTTGCCCCTCGGAAAACTCAAGATTGATCTGTTGGAGCAGCTTCTACCTCAACCGGATCGGGATACTCGTGTCATTGTTGGACCGAAAATCGGCGAGGACGCTGCTGTAATAGACTTCGGCGAATCGTATCTGGTTGCTAAGACGGATCCGATTACCTTTGCAACCGATGAGATTGGCTGGTATCTTATCTGCGTCAACAGCAACGATATTGCAACAATGGGGGCAGTTCCCAAATGGCTGTTGACGACGATTCTTCTACCGGAAAACCGGACGACTGAAGCGTCGGTTCGCCGTATCATGGAACAGATTAACGCCGCATGTAATCATTTTGGCATTACGTTGTGTGGCGGCCACACTGAGATTACTTACGGTCTAGATAGACCAATTGTTATTGGGCAAATGCTCGGTGAAGTTGCCAAGGACAAGCTAATCGTTTCATCAGGGGCGCAGGCGGGGGATGATCTAATATTGACGAAAGGGCTTGGCATTGAAGCTACGTCAATCATCGCCCGTGAGTGTGAAGCGGATCTATTGGCGAAGTTTTCTCCCACTTTTCTTGATCGAGCAAAGGGGTATTTGACCTCACCGGGAATCTCAGTGCTGGAAGAGGCACTGATTGCTGTCGAAACGGGCGGTGTCCATGCAATGCACGATCCAACGGAAGGCGGCGTCACAACAGCCATCCACGAGCTTGCACATGCTGCGAACTTGGGGGTGGTCGTCTGGCACAATGCGCTGCTCATATCGGATGAAACAGCGCAACTTTGTTGTGAGTTGGATCTGAATCCGCTAGGAGTTATCTCCTCTGGTGCGTTGCTGATTGCGGCGGACCCAACGAAAAGCAACGAGATCGTATCGGCGATTATTGAACGCAATATTCCCTGTCAAATTATTGGCCAGTTACTACCGCCGGAGAGCGGTTGTTGGATCGAGACGGATAGCCAACGCTGTCCACTCCCTATTTTTGAGACGGACGAGATTACGAAGGTCTTTAGCGAATGAGAGGGAGGCGACGAAATGAAAACGTTGTTTATTGCTTTTTTAGTTGGGATCTGTTGTTTTCTGTCTGCCTGTGATGTTCGGACAAGGAATGATCAAGAGCCGATTACTATCGACTTTTATGAGAAAGGCTATTATATCGACGGGGAAGGCTATGTTGATAATATAGAGAAAGATGAAACAGCAGTTGCCTCCAAACAGGATCCTGCATCTGCAGAAACATATTGGAATCTTGGGACAGGTAAACTCTACTTGGAGCAGGGTGAACTTGATAAAGCGATTGTAAAATTCAAAAAGGCAGTCCAAGCTAACCCGGGCTTCGTTGAAGCACATTACCTGCTCACTGATGTCTATTCCCTCAAAGGTGAAGGGATTCTATCACGCAAATCGCTTGAGACAGCGATGGCTTTGGAAGGGAGCTACATTATTGATACTACGATAGGGACAATAGATAGGACTCATACTATTATAGGATCGACTCCACCTGCCGTTATAAGGTCTGAAGAGATAATAGAACTCCCTCCTGAATTTTTTGAAGATCCGGGTAAAATAGGTGTACCTCGCAAGTGGGAGTCTCGACCTAAGTAGCCATCCGTGGGAACGGTGAGAAATGCCAAGAGAATTTAACGTCCCCCTTTTTTACCGAAGCCCCATCATTTCTGTGGTGAAGCAAGCCCGCCGGGGGATCGACCCTCGTAAGCGTGACCTCGCCCCTTCTATCTTGGACTTTGGTCCGGTGCGTTTCAAGATTGCGCGCCACTTTGGGTTCTGCTACGGTGTGGAGAACGCAATCGAAATTGCCTACCGGGCACTGGACGAAAATCCGGATAAGCGGATCTTTCTGCTGTCTGAGATAATCCACAATCCTCACGTCAACACAGACCTCCGTGAGCGGGGGGTGCAATTCCTCTGCGAAACGTCGGGTAAGCAATTAATCCCTTTCGATGAATTGACGCCTGCAGATGTGGTTATTGTGCCTGCCTTTGGTACAACACTGGAAATACAATCTGAACTGAATAAACGCGGCATTAATCCCTACGCCTACAACACAACCTGTCCTTTTGTAGAAAAGGTGTGGAAAAAAAGTGAGGAGATTGGCAAGCAGAATTACACTATCGTGGTGCACGGCAGGCGATACCACGAGGAGACGCGAGCGACATTTTCCCATGCGAAATCGGGAGCGCCCGTAGTGGTTGTACTGGATTTGGCTGAAGCAAAGAACCTTGCTAAAGTGATATGCGGAGAAGCTGACCGAGCGTTTTTCTTTGAATATTTCGCGGATAGTTACTCCCCCGGCTTTGAGCCGGGTCGTGACCTGAAGCGTATTGGTGTTGTCAACCAGACGACGATGCTAGCAACCGAAACACAGGCAATCGCTAATCTACTTCGGCAGGCGATGATGGATCGATACGGTGAGGAACACATTGACGAACATTTTGCCGATACCAAGGACACCCTCTGCTACGCGACTAAAGAAAATCAGGATGCCACACTCGCTCTCATTGACGACCGCGGCGACTTAGCCTTGGTGGTGGGTGGGTACAATTCCTCCAATACCAGCCACCTTGTCGAGTTGTGTGAAGGTAAAATGCCGACGTACTTCGTCCGTGATGCCGGGGAGATCGAATCACCTCGGTCGATCCGGCACTGGGACATTCACGCAAAAACTATGTGCGAAACGACCGACTGGCTGCCGATGAACCCTCGTGATGACAAACCCGTTGATATTATCCTGACCGCGGGTGCTTCTTGTCCCGATGCCTTGCTCGATGAGGTGCTGTGCAAAGTTGTCTCGTGGTTTCCCCAAACCCTTCCTGTCGATGATGTTCTTGCGCCCTACCGGGACGATGAAGGCTTCGATCCGTAACGAATTAGGAAAGTTTCCGCTCTGGCTAGTTAGCGCGGATGATTTTCCACCCTTCCTCTGTGTCTGCTAAGACCAACGAAAGTTCACCAAAAATCCGTTCGGCTTTTCCATTGTCTCTCGGTGTATACTGGAGTAGGTAGATTCCGTTGACAACAACAGTTTCATCAATCACGTTCCGGTGGATGTGAATCTCTGTCAGTGTCATGTTGATCTGATGATGTTTTTGAAAAAAATCAGCGGCTCTGGTTTGGATATCCTTATATGTTCGCCCATTGGAATTATAGTTTGCTGAGAAGCAAGACATGACCTTCTCAAGATTGGCATTGTCGTATCCCTCTTCATATTGCTTTAACACCATCTTTATCAATTCCTCGTCACGCGATGACACCTCTGCCTGTGGGGCAAGTGCCTGAGCCAACTTCTGTGCTGTCTGACCCGTTGCTATTGGATATCCCCACACTTCTAGTTCCATGACCCGCCCAAGTCCTTTTACTTCATAGACAGGTTTTTCCCGCGACATATACTGATAAACCCGTTCCGTATCATTAGTTGACACAGGTACAAGGCGGATGTGTTGGGCAAACAGCTTGCCACGAATGTCGTGCACCCGTTTCCCTTTGGTGTTATCCCTTGCTGTGTACTGCCTATCTTTCGTATCGCCTGTTGGAATCAATCCCCAGCCTGTTCCGTGCCAATATTCAATCCGGTAGTCCTTGAGCCCGTACTTTGCAGCGGGATACTGTTCGGAATCGATTGTGTACATAACAATTTGCCGGATGTCAACGGGTTCGGGCAGATTGATTCGCACATACGGTCGTCTGTTTAGATCTGAGGTGCGTAGATGTTCCAGAGTACACCCCCAACCGCTGCCTTCATCCCATGTTTCCGAAGAGATGTCTCCATCAATCACCTCTTCGGGCAGGTGATTGGGGAGGTGTTGTGAGGCTTCAGCGGCTGCCCCCTTGCTGAGGAGAGCAAAATTGTTGAGTTCTGGGGGCGGTTCAAAGAGCGGGCTTTGTAGCGTTTGGGTTTGGCAACCGATTACAGTAATAAGCAAAAGCCCAGTGCCAAAACGGAAACAGATTTTGGATAACATTGTGGCTACTCCTTTCAACTAAAGATGGTATGCGGATCCATACCATTGCATCCACACAAATTATAGTCAACGCACCCGATGTTGTCCATAAGAATCTGCTCTTGATACATATTTCTACGTTCAGCGAAAAACGGTTGATAAAGCAAGCGAATTATGGTATAATTTAACCAATCTCTGCTCCATCATTGACTGATTATGAATTTTGGTATTGTTATTATGAGGGAGATGCAGGAGATTTTTTCGCTGCGAGTAAATATCGGTCAAAATTTAGATTGGAGCCATTCGTCCAAAGGGAGGTACGAGAGCAGTGGGTCAATACGAAACTATTTTTATTATTAACCCAGATATAGATGAAAGCCAAGCAGATGGCGTTATTGAAGGCGTCAAGACGGCTATCGAATCTGGTGGAGGTAAGGTCCTAAAGGTAGATCCATGGGGGAAGAAAAGGCTCGCTTATGCAGTGAAGCAGCACAATGATGGCTATTATGTGCTTATCGTGTTTGAAAGTAGCCCTGAGTTTGTAACTCAACTGAATGGTCACTATCGAATTACGGAACTGATTATCAAGCATATCGTTGTGCAATTTGAAGGGGATCTAACCGCACCTACGCCGGGCCATCCGTCGGCAGCACAGGAAGAAGAAAGCGACTCGACAGATGCTCGTTCTTTTAAAGATGTTGAGAGCGAAGACGAAGATGCAAACGAGGATAAATACATTTAATGCTTATTGATACGGCTGATAAAGATAGCATCAGCCAAAGCATAAGGAGACAATAATCATGGCAAGCTACAACAAGGTCATACTTATGGGAAACCTTACCCGTGATCCGGAGTTGCAGTATCTTCCGAGCGGAACGGCTGTGGCAAGAGTTGGTATCGCTGTTAATCGTGTTTACAACGATCGTCAGTCTGGCGAGAAGAAGGAAGAAGTTTGTTTTGTAGATCTTGATGCTTTTGGAAGAACTGCTGAAGTTATCAACGAATACTTTCAGAAAGGTCGTCCCATATTAGTTGAGGGGCGCCTGAGATTCCAATCATGGGAAACCGATGATGGTCAAAGACGAAGTAAACATAGCGTTATGGTTGATCGGTTTGAATTTGTAGGCGGTCGTCAAGATGATGACGGTGTTGGTGCTTACGACCAAGCGTCACCCGGATCGATGCCTTCATCACCCGAATTTTCCGGGGAAGAGGGACCGTCGACGACTGACGACGACATTCCTTTCTGAGATTAACCGCTGTATAAAATTAACGAACATGAGGAATGAAAAGCGGGCGCGGTCAATGCCCGCTTTTCTTCTGTATTACAAATTGGAGGACTAAAATTGTGGCAAGGGAACAACGGGGTGACAGACGGGGTAACACAAGAGATAACCGTGACAACTTAAGAGATAACCGTGAGACGCCCTATCGAAGAGGACGTCGCAAACGGTGTCGATTTTGCATGGATAAAGTCGATTTCATTGATTATAAGAGTATTGAAATACTCAGAAATTTTATGACGGATCGTGGTAAAATTCTGCCACGACGGGTTTCGGGAAACTGTGCAAAGCATCAAAGGGAAGTAACACGATCCATCAAACGTGCGCGTAACATTGCCTTAGTGCCTTTTACAACACAACAGTAGATTAGTCAGAACTTACGCACTTCAGAGTTTAGACCTGTTAGTGCCCTGACAAATTCCTGACATTTGGCGAGGTTATGTTGCCATTTCAGTGAAAAAACGGTTCATAAACAGTGCGTATATGTCAGGTCAGCAAGCTGTCTACACGCCCCTTCTGCTGCGTGGTACAAATCTACAAACGCTCTGAAGCTAGGGTCCATCGGGGTTCAGAGAGACACCCGCCAATGATGACCCCCCGATGTAAGGTTGAAATTTTTTTTGACCTGTCAGTGCCCTGACAAATCTCGGAATCGTACCGGTGTGTGATGAACCAATAAACCAATTGTAAATATGCTTAGTCAAAAAAATTGAGAGGCATTTTATGGAAGTTATTCTCAAAAAAAGAGTTGAAACGCTTGGAGATGAGGGGGACATTTTAACAGTTGCCAACGGTTATGCCCGTAACTATCTCATCCCCATGCAACTAGCAGTTCGAGCAACAGAAAAAAACCGACGGATGCTTGAGCATGAACGACATTTACTAGCAACCCAAGGTGAAAAAGCGAAAGTAAAAGCTGAAGAACTCGCAAGCCGTATCGCAGAAGTCACTTGTACAATCCAAAGACGCGCTGGGGAAAACGATCGACTTTTTGGATCGATTACCTCAATGGATATCGCGGAAGCACTGGCGAGCCAGGATATTGAAGTAGATCGGCGGAATATTGAACTAGACGAACCGATTAGAGAGCTAGGTGTTTTCACAGTTCCTATCCGCTTTCACGCTGACGTTGCCGCAGATATTCAGATTGTTGTTGTTCGTGAAGAGTCATCTTGACGAACAGACTTCGCTAGTCATAAACTCCGGGTTGAACGATGAATACCAAAACTACGGAACTCCTTCACGACAGGGAAGCAGAGCAAGCTGTGCTTGGATCCATGATGGTAGATAGCGCAGTGATTCCCCGCGTGATCGCTATTCTCGGTCATACTTCGGAGGATTTTTTTACTGCAGATCATCAGCTCATTTGTGCGGCGATTCTTGCGGTCTATGAGCGTCATAACAAGGTGGATCCGCTCCTTGTGTCGGATGAGCTCGAAAGAAAAAATGAACTCAATCGAGCGGGTGGCGATCTTTACCTCTATGATCTGCAAGCCCGTATTGTCGAAACGGAAAGCACCGAGTTCTATGCACAGATTGTTCGAGAGAAATCGACACGCCGGCAGTTAGTGCAAACGGGAGAGCAGATCAGCAATCTAGCGCGTGACCAGGATCAGGAACTCCGGGATGTGCTGGATCAAGCCCAAGAAGGAGTCTTTCGTCTCGGTCAAGCGGAGGATGACCAAGGATTTGTATCGGTTGGCTCGATTGTCAAGGAAACCTTGGCAGGGATCGAGCAACTCTTCCATAAACAGGACCAATACGTCGGTATACCGACGGGCTTTACTGATTTTGATCTAATGACTTCGGGGCTGCAGCGTGGTGATTTGATTATTATTGCGGCGCGGCCCAGCATGGGCAAAAGTACGTTAGTATTGAATATGGCTCAGAATATTGCTATTGAGCAGGAATTGCCAGTTGCGATATTCAGCCTTGAAATGCCCACGCAGCAGGTGCTATTGCGGATGTTGGCTGCTGAAGCCCAGATTAACTTTGGTCACCTTCGCACTGGCAATTTGACGGGCGAGGACTGGACAGGCTTGACGCAGGCGGTCAGTAGCCTAATGTCCGTGCCAATTTTTATTAATGATACAAGGGGGGTGACCGTACAGACGCTGCGTGCAGAGGGGCGCCGTTTGAAAGGCGAACACAACGATCTCGCGGTAATTATCGTTGATTATTTGCAGCTGCTGAGTGGGTCGGGTCGATATTCCGGACGGGTAGAAGAGATTTCTGATATTTCACGTGCGCTCAAGACCCTTGCTTGGGAACTGGATACACCGATTATTGCATGTTCCCAGTTGAGCCGTGAGGTTGAGAAACGTCCGGATAAACGTCCGCTATTATCCGATTTACGGGAATCTGGAGCTATTGAGCAGGACGCTGATCTAGTTGCATTCTTGTATCGGGAAGACTATTACGATGAAGCTGCAGATGACCAAGGAACTGCCGATCTGATTATCAAAAAGCAACGTAATGGGCCCACAGGTACAGTCAGATTAGAATTCAATAAAACACAGATGCGGTTTGCCAACATGTCCTATTAGTTAGGGATAGGATCGTTAAATCCCTTATGTAGGCATCCTTAAGTTTTTTGCGACCTTTATCCCGTGTGTCCCGCTATGAATGACCAATCTCCTATCCAACGCCAGACGCTATACGATTCCCGCAACTTCTTAATCCGCTTTATCGATTTTGCAGGCAGCCGAGCCTTGAACTGGATATCTGGGCTTGGGAGTGCGACCATGCTGGTGTGGGAGACTTGGGCGTTAGCCTTTAGGCCTCCACTTCAACTTAAACTGCTAGTCCATCAGTTGTATTTGATTGGTGTCAACTCGATATCGGTGGTGCTGATTTCTGGACTTTTTACCGGCATGGTCTTAGCGACACAGGGCTACCATCAGCTTATCCAGCTTTCGGCAGAGGGTACACTTGGTAAATTTGTCACCGTATCTGTCGTTAAAGAACTGGGACCGATGGTCACTGCATTTGTACTTGCCGGACGAATCGGGGCGTCGATTACGGCGGAACTGGGGACCATGAAGGTGACGGAACAGATAGATGCCCTTGAGGTTATGGCAACTAATCCGGTCAAATACCTCGTTGTTCCCCGTTTTCTTGCTTGTGCAATCATGCTGCCGATCCTGACCCTTTTTGCGATTGTTTTTGGCATTGCCGGTGGCTATCTCGCAGCCATTATCCTGTTTGATATGAATGGTCTCTTTTTCCTTAAACTAGCCCAAGCAAATTTGTTTATTAACAGTATTGTTATCAGTCTTGTTAAAGCATCAGCGTTTGGGATGGCAATTGCTTCGATAGGTTGCTACAAAGGTTTTACAATTTCTTCAGCGGGCGGTGCCGAAGGGGTTGGCAAATCGACAACAGGATCAGCGGTAACGTCGTTAGTTTCTATCTTGGCTCTGGATGCATTTTTGAACCATTTCCTTTATACGGTTTGGGGGTTGCAATAACCGGCGGAACGCAATAAGGGGCGAGGTCTATCAATATTACACTTGGTCCCTAACTGTGTCGTGACTCTACGGTCTGTGTCGTGACTCTACGGTAAGTGAAATGATTTGGATTGAAGATCTTTGGAAAAACTTTGAAAACAAAGAGGTTCTCACCGGCCTTGAACTTTATATCCCACGTGGCGAGACATTGGTCGTTATGGGACAGAGTGGCTGTGGGAAAAGTGTTCTGCTCAAAATGATTACCGGGCTAATGAAACCGGATCAAGGACAAATCTGGATTGATGGCGAAGATATCACCCAGTTCACACGAAAAGCATTGAACCGGACCCGTCGAAAGCTCGGCATGCTTTTCCAATCGGCAGCCCTTTTTGACTCGATGACTGTTGCGGAAAATGTTGGGTTTATGGTTTCCCAGCACATGAAACTCAGTAAACGTGAAATTGACGAAATTGTTGCCGAAAAGCTGCATTTAGTCCAACTCGACAGCACTCAGGACCTGAGACCAGCAGAACTCAGTGGGGGTATGCGCAAGCGGGTCGGACTCGCCCGTGCTATTGCGTGCAATCCAGAAGTGATACTATACGATGAGCCGACGACAGGGTTAGATCCGATTACAGCCTTAGAAATCAACCGACTCATACGCGATCTGCATCAGAAGCTCCAAGTGACTTCTGTTGTTGTTACGCACGATATGGCGAGTGCCTTTTCAGTCGGCACAAGGATGGCAATGATACACCAAGGTCAAGTTATTGCTCACGGAACCCCGGATGAAATTTGGAAGATTGATAACCCGGTTTTACAGCAATTTATTGCTCATGAAAACCATCATCAAAATTAACGATTGCAGGTGAGGTGATTAATGGGGGCGTGGAGTGTGCAGCTCAAGGTGGGACTTGTTGTCATTATTGGTGTTGTTCTCCTTGTGATTTTGATAGTGAATGCCGCTAACTCCCCTTGGAGTGTGAGTGGCGAACTGGTACGTGTCAGCTTTAATAATGCTGGTGATCTCCGCGTTGGTGCGAAGGTTCAGCTTGCCGGTGTACAGGTCGGCAAAGTCACGGGTGTTGAACTGAATCAAGACGGAACCCGTGTTGAAGTTCAGATGCGGGTCAAGGACGCCTTTCAACGGCTGCGCCAAGGGTGTCAGGTAAAAGTGGGAGTCATCGGCTTTGTCGGCGAAGCGTATATTCATTTGACGAATGGTCCCGTTGGGAATCCAAACTTGAAAACAGTGGATCTTCCGCTGATAGGCACAGATCCGCTTGACCTTTCGGAACTCGCTACACGAGGGGACTATATTGTTAGACAAGGCACACAATTTCTTGAATCCGTGAACCAGTTTATGGAAGCGAATCAGGAGAACCTTAGCGCAAGTGTTGTGGAAATGGGGGCGCTCATTGAGCAAACTAGCCGCGCTTTAACGGAGGTAGTAGGTGCTACGCAGGACGCTGTACAAAATCTGAACCGTATCGCACAGGAAAACGATTTTCGCTTGGCGCAGACCTATAAACGGTTTAATCGTCTGATGGATAGATTAGAAAGTGATACTTTACTAATCAGTAGTCAGATCGGCGACATTAATCGAGCGGTGCTTGATTTGGTAAATCGTAATACGTCCCCTGTAGAACAGGTAATCGCTGACTTGCAGGCAAGTGCTACAAATTTTCACCAGTTGTCTCAGCAATTAGATCAAAATCTCGCTGAATTGACTTCCGAACTTTCGGATCTGATTGCACAGAGCAAGGAGGTCATTGCCACTGAAACACCTAAAGTCGACCAACTGCTCGAAAGCCTTACCAGTTCGACCCAAGGGTTGGATGGGCTGCGCGATAATGTGAACCAACTGCTTTATACCGTGCAGGGTGGGGAGGGCAGCATCGCTCAGTTGTTGAATGAACCGGATGCGCTCAATGAAATGCGGAAAACGATGAAAACGGTAGACGAGACAATGCTCGCATTTCAAGATTTATCTCGGACGTTGGATCAGGGCTCGGAGCAAATCAAGATACCTGAATTTGGCTGGGATTACGAACTCAGATATTTAAGCCTTGAGGAGAGTCTGCACAACGAGTTAGGTGTTTTGTTATTTCCCCGGAATAAGCAGCGATACCGTCTCGGTTTAGGAACGCGTGCAGAGGAGATAAAGGTAGACTTCCAGTACGGTTATGACTTCACCGACCATCTGCGAGGTCGCGTTGGGTTCATGCGCTCCAAGGTTGGTGTGGGATTCGATGTGTGGCTGCTCGCCCGAAGACTTGGCATTAGCTTAGAGGGCACACATCTGACTAGCAAAAATCCAGAACTCGGCGCGGAAGTGGCGTGGCGGTTTTTTCGGAATGGACAGATTATTATCGGCGCAGAGGATTTGACATCGGGTAATATTCGCTATACAGCGGGACTTCGGTTCTTGTCGAAAAACTGGTAAACTGGCTTAGACACTGGGACGAATACCTAAAATGGCAAAAGAGAGTCGACAGTTTGTTTGTCAGGAATGTGGTCACTCCTCTATCAGATGGCTTGGGCGCTGTCCGGGGTGTGATAACTGGAACACTTTCGTAGAGGAGATAGAGGAAGCGGCATCTGTACATCCCCGACTCGCAGCGCAGCCTGCGAGCGATCCTGCGCCTATTACGCGGATTAGTGCGAGCGAATCAGACCGGCAACTCACGGGGATTGGTGAATTTGACCGAGTCCTTGGCGGTGGGATTGTGCCGGGGTCTGTGGTGTTGATCGGTGGCGATCCGGGAATTGGTAAATCGACAATACTGTTGCAAGTGAGCGATGCGTTGAGCCGCACTTATGGGGGAGTGCTGTATGTGTCGGGCGAGGAGTCAGTTGCCCAAACAAAGTTGCGGGCAAACCGGCTCGGCATCACCTCTGATTCGTTGTACGTTCTGTGCGAAAATAACCTGGAGCAGATAGAATCACAAATCACACAGGTCGATCCCCGTATGGTTGTTATTGATTCGATCCAAGCGGTCTACCTCCCCGGGTTACAATCTGCTCCGGGTAGCGTCGCACAGGTTCGTGAGAGCGCAGCACAATTATTGGTTATCGCTAAAAGTAAAAATATCCCAATCATCCTCGTTGGACACGTAACCAAAGAGGGTTCGCTGGCAGGTCCCCGTGTTTTAGAACACATGGTTGATACGGTCCTCTACTTTGAGGGTGAGAAGCAGCATATCTACCGTATTCTGCGTTCTGTGAAGAACCGATTTGGTTCGACCAACGAAATCGGGATCTTCGAGATGTTAAGTCGCGGTCTTGTCGAGGTCAAGAATCCATCAGAGATGTTTATCAGTGAGCGACAGGAGAATACCTCCGGATCGGTAGTGGTGTCGAGTATTGAAGGCACCCGCCCGCTCCTGCTAGAACTCCAAGCGTTGGTTTCTCCCGCAAACTTTGGTTTTCCCCGCAACACAGCAGCGGGGGTGGATCGCCAACGCATTGCACTGTTGATAGCGGTCCTACAGAAACGAATCGGGCTTGACATCGGTGATTCGGATGTATTTGTCAATATTACAGGCGGGATGCGCGTTGAAGAACCGGGTATTGACTTAGGTGCTGCCATTGCGATAACATCGAGTCACCGAGATATAGCAATTGATTCGCGAACTGTTGTTATTGGCGAAGTCGGTCTGGGTGGGGAAGTTCGTGCCGTTGCGCATATTGAGAAACGGCTACTGGAGGCTGCAAAGTTAGGTTTTAATCGTGCAGTTTTCCCCGAATCCAATCGTAAAGGCTTAGAGTTGAAGGAAGATATTGACTTGGTTGGTGTCAAAGATCTCTACGGTGCACTAAGTGCACTACTATAGGAAAGGGGTGATGCGAAGCATCAATGTAATTTTTGAGTTATCCACGTACTAAGTGTACTATTACAAGAAAGGGGGTGGCTCGGGTGCAAATTTGGATTATCCGCATTGCTTTTACATTGTTTGGTGCAGCGTTGGGATTTATCATCGGTGATGCCACAGGAGGTGCTACCGGTGATATCACAGGAGGCGCTATCGGTTTTCTTGCTACTATCATTCTGGTAGGAATTGAATTCTCAATTCCGCGCCCGCTACTACGGGATTTTTTCGCCTGCTTCGCTGGACTGACATTCGGTTTGATTGTGGCCGGTCTTATCATTTATATTATTCGAGCAACAACCGGCGCAATTAGCCTAGCACTGACAGGGGGCATTGTGCTTTCATGCGCTTATGCAGGGACAATGATTGTCTATCGCAGGCGAGATGCGTTTGCGCTATTTTCCCTCACAACACACGGTATACAATCCAAGTCTCCAACAATTAAGGTCTTGGATACGAGTGTGATTATTGATGGACGGATTTTGGATATTTGCCAAACAGGATTTATTGATGGCGTGTTTGTAATTCCCCGATTTGTCTTAAATGAATTACAACACATCGCGGATTCTTCCGATCTACTTCGTCGCAACAAAGGACGACGTGGCTTCGAGATTTTACGTTTGATGCAAAACAATCCTGACATCGATGTTGAGGTAACAGAGGAAGATTTTCCCGAAGTTCCAGAAGTGGACGCCAAGTTAATCCATCTCGCTCAAGAGATTGGTGCGAAAATCATTACCAATGATTTTAACTTGAATAAGGTCGCTGAACTTCAGGGTGTGACTGTGCTCAACATCAACGAGCTTGCGAATTCCGTTCGTCCGGTCGTCGTTGCCGGTGAGGTTATTCAGGTACGTGTTCTTCGCGAAGGTAAAGAACCGAACCAAGGTGTTGGCTATCTTGATGACGGGACAATGGTCATTGTTGAGTATGGTAGGCAATATGTTGGACAGACAATCGATGCGATTGTCACCCAAACATTGTTACGCGTACGAAGACTGATGAAATGGACACTGATGAACCAGAGGACGTGCGTTCTTATTCCCGCAGCTGGCCGCGGAAACCGGATGGGTCGTCATCGTACTAAGAAGCCGTACTTAGAGCTTCTTGACAAGCCGATCCTTGCGCATACGATCGGCGTATTTGATCAGAGCCCTGTTGTCGACGCGATCTTTGTGATTGTGGGTGAAATGGATTTCGACGCCTGCCGATCTGCGGTAATCGAGCCGTACGACTTCCAAAAGATTGCTCGGCTTATCCCCGGTGGCGAAACACGGCAAGATTCTGTCTTTAACGGGTTGAAGGCGCTCCCGGAGGATACGGATTTCGTCGTCGTTCATGATGGGGTCCGCCCTTTTGTGACCGATGACATGATTTTTACCTGTCTCGAAGCGGCAGCAGATTCCGGAGCAGCAGTCGCCGGAGTCCCTGTCAAGGATACCATCAAAATCACGGATAGGGACGGATTTGTCGTCGATACACCGGATCGGAACCAACTTTGGGCGGTACAGACACCGCAGGTGTTTCGGAAGGATTTGTTGATCGAAGCCCACCGACATGCCCAGCGAGATCAGATCCAGTTGACCGATGACGCAGCGCTGGTTGAGCAACTGGGTTTCAAAGTGAAGTGTGTCATGGGAAGCTATGACAATCTGAAGATCACGACGCCGGAAGATCTGATTGTTGCTGAAGCGTTGATGAATAAAGGATAAAAAATCAGGAATAATAGACATCTACAGGTCTATAAACTACCATGCGTGTAGGAATTGGTTACGATGTTCACCGATTAGGGGTAAATCGTAAATTAATACTCGGTGGGGTAACGATCCCATACGATTTAGGTTTGATTGGACACTCCGATGCAGATGTACTGACCCATGCCATCTGCGATGCACTGCTAGGGGCAGCAGGTCTGGGTGACATTGGTCAACATTTTCCTGATACGGATGCAGCGTATGCCGGAATTGATAGCCTAATCCTGCTGGGTAAGGTGAAGGCGTTAATTTCTGCAGATTACGCAATTCAGAACGTGGACAGCACGGTGATTATGCAACGCCCCAAACTGGCGCCTTATATCCCTTCCATGCGCCAACGCCTTGCCGAGACGCTAGGTATTCCAAGCAATCGGGTGAATGTCAAAGCGACAACATCGGAAGGACTTGGCTTCATTGGCGAAGGCAAGGCGGCTGCCGCTGAAGCTGTTGTTTGTCTCAGTGAATTAAGGTAGGTGTTAGTGGATAACACCTCGGCCCCCGATTGGATTGGGATCTAAATTAGAAAGAAAACTGATGGCATTAAAGATTTACAATTCCCTCACAAGGCAGTTGGAAGAGTTTGTGCCGTTATATGAGGGAAAAGTTTTGATGTACAGTTGTGGGCCCACGGTCTACGATTATTTTCATATCGGTAACGCGCGCACGTTTCTAATTTCTGATATCATTCGTCGGTATCTCGAATATAAGGGTTACACCGTCACGATGGCTCAAAATCTGACGGATATTGACGATAAAATCATCAATCGTGCCAATGAGCAAGGGATTGAAACTTCTGAACTTGCTCAGAAATATGTGGATGCCTATTTTGAGGACTCAAGCAACCTAGGGATCCGTGCCGCTGATGTCCATCCCAAGGCGACTGAGCATATTTCGGAGATAGTTTCCCTGATTCAGACGTTAATTGACAAGCAGGCAGCTTACGAAATTGATGGAGACGTATATTACCGCGTCAACCACTTTGCGGAATATGGCAAACTCTCTCATCGTAAGCCGGAGGATCTGCTTGCCGGTGCTCGCGTTGAGGTTGATGAACGGAAGGAAGATCCACGGGATTTCGATCTTTGGAAAAAGTCGAAAGCAGAGGAACCGTGGTGGGATAGCCCTTGGGGGAAGGGCAGACCCGGGTGGCATATTGAGTGTTCTGCCATGGCGATGAAACATCTCGGCGAAACGATTGATATTCACACCGGTGGGCATGATCTCATATTCCCCCACCATGAAAACGAGATCGCCCAGAGCGAGGTGGCGACGGAAAAACCCTTTGTCCGATATTGGATGCACGTCGCATTCTTGCAGATTGATGGACGACGGATGGGCAAATCAGAAAGCAATTTCATCTTCGTCCACGATGCCTTGCAGAAATATGCTCCTGAAGCGATCCGCCATTTTCTAATTTCCGCACAGTATCGTCACCCGTTAGATTATAACCCAACTAGCTTGAGTGAATCGAGCAGTGCTGTTCGACGGTTGAATAACTGTCTTGATGCCCTCAAACCGTATCGAGATGTAAACGGCGACGCCTCTGAGGCGTTGAACGACGCTGAAGCCGCCTTATTCCAATCTATCAATACGATGCGTCAAGGCTTTGAGTGGGCAATGGACGACGATTTTAATACCGCCGGGGCGTTGGGGGCGATTTTTAAGCTCGCCGGCGAAGTAAATCAATTTCTCGCATCGACCGAAGACTCATCTTCGGATGGGAAAAGCAGCGTCCTAGGTCAAGCGTACAAAAGTTTGGTTGAGGTTTGTAGTGTGCTTGGCATATACGCGGAGGAGGAAGTCCCTAACGATGCCCATGCAGCCTTGACAGAGCAACTGATGGATCTTATTCTGGAGGTGCGTCAGGATGCGAGACAACGCAAGGATTGGGAAACAGCGGATAAAATCCGCGATCAGTTAGAGCAACTCAACGTTGAGCTGCAGGATAGTCGGGCGGGAACAACTTGGAAGATTATCAAAGGGTAGAAGCGGCAAAAGCTGAAAGTGAGCAGGTGTGAGAGTGAGAAAGTGAGAAAAAACGAGTTCCGATTTATCGGATGAGCACCTAACGCATTACGTATTACGCACTGTTTTTTCGGGGGTATAACGATGGATCGTTATTTGGGACTATTATCTGTCTGTCTTTATCTTTTATCATTGTTTGGTTGTGCACTTGTAGCGAAACAGGAGTGGAGCAGCAATTACGCTTCGATAGAGGGGGTAAGGGCAACGAACGCAAGGATGATTGACGGCAACATCAGGACGTTCGGGGAATCAGCATTTCGTGAAGGATCGCAGGACGGTTTCGGTCCCGCCCCGACCTCGCAGGCAATCGTCATGCTCCCCGAAAGAAAGGTGATTCGCCGAGTTGTCATTCATTCGGACAATTTGAAGAAATTCACCGTATATGCGGATAAAGGGAGCGAGGATTGGGAGGTCATCAAAGAGGTTAACAATGTCACGTCGAACCCCATTGATTTATCCGTGAATGCACCGTTTCCCACTGACAAAATCCGTGTTCGTGTGCTCGGCACAACCGACGACGCCTCACTGCGTCGGGGTCAACGGAGACGGAACTTTTGGGCGAGCGGAAATCGCCGCGCACCAGCCAAGATTTACGAAATTGAGTTATACGGTTATCAGTCAGCGAAAGTTGCAGGTGCAGGGGATGCAGAAGACCCGAAGGGTCAAAGCGAAGCAGAGCTTGATCAGTTGTTGAAATAGGATTAATAGGAGTGAGGTGTGATGGACAGATTATCACGCCGCATGTTCTGCGTTTTACTAAACTAAAAATTAAGGAGGCAAGATATGCGTTTTATAGGAGTAACTTTTCTAATACTAGGGTTAGTTTCCACACTGGGATGTTTGGGTCCGAGCGGACCTCCGATACAGTGGAGTCAAAACATCGCTCCATTTGCGGAGTGTCAGGATCCAAAGCTGAATGATGATAATACATTCTCAGTTGGGGAAACTTCAAGGCTCATTATTGAGAAACAGACGATGCTCACCAAGGCAGACCAAGAAGAAGAAGAGAACTTTACGCAGGCAACGCTTACATGGGCAAAACCACAGCCCGTTCAGCGTATCGTTGTGGTAGCAGATAAAGGTAAACTTGAATTCTTTGAGGTCCAAGTTGTGGATGAATCCGGGGAATGGAAGACGATTAGAAGTGTCAAGAATCACTATCAGGACCAGTTCAAGTTAAAGTTACCGGAGCCAATTCACACCCAAAAGTTGCGTCTGAAGGTCCCTAAAAAATGGGAATCCCGGCGTGTAGGAGGGCAGAAGCGTAGAACGAGAGGCGAAGGCGGCGCAGAGGTTGACATTTTTAAGCCGATCCGCGATATTCAAGTGTACTATGCCCTGCCGCCTGAAGAACCGGCAGCACAGCCGGCAACGGAACAGTAAAATTCGCCGATTATGCTATCCGCTGATACGAAAAGTCTTATTCATCTCAACCTGATTCCGGGTATCGGAAATCATACCATCCGACGCCTGTTAGCGGCTTTTGGATCCGCGGAGAAATCGCTTGCTGCGACATCCGCGGAGTTAGCCCAGATCGATGGGTTGACTCCCGATGTTCGGCAACAGCTAATTGATGGTAGATCGCGCGCTCCTCTCGCGCAGGAACTTGAACTGATCGATCAGCATCAATGCCACATCGTCACTATCAACGACGACACCTACCCACCGCTCCTCAAGCAGATTGATGACCCACCCGTATTGCTTTATATCACCGGTGACTTTCCCTTACAGGACACACCGAGCATCGCAATCGTTGGATCGCGCAGCCCGACCAAATACGGCAAAACGACCAGCCAGCAGTTAAGCTATCAACTCGCAGAACGCGGTATAACTATCGTGAGCGGATTCGCCCGCGGCATTGATACCTGTGTGCATCGTGGTGCCCTTGAAGCGAGTGGGCGCACGGTCGCTGTGTTCGGATGTGGTTTGAGTATTATCTATCCGGAAACGAATCGGGCACTTGCAGCGGAAATCATCGAGTCCGGTGCATTGGTTTCCGAGTTTCCAATGACGATGCCGCCCCGTGGAAAAAACTTTCCCCGCCGCAATCGTGTGATTAGTGGTTTAACGTTAGGCACGCTTGTTGTTGAGGCGTCTGAGCGGAGCGGTTCGCTCATTACAGCACGTCACGCCGCCGAACAGGGACGTGAGGTGTTTGCCGTGCCGGGGCAGATCTTTTCCGGGGTGTCACGAGGCACCCATTCCCTCATCAATCAAGGTGCGACGTTGATTAATAGCGTTGATGACCTGCTTGATGCCCTACCCCAAAACTACACGCAGATCTTAGGTGGAAAATCGCTCGAACCACCTTCCGCAAAACAACCCGACAAAATTGCCCGCCCTCAATCGGTCGAAAAAAGATCGACCCCCACCTCTCAGCCAAAGACAAACCTCAATCTAACCCCCGATGAACAGACTGTGCTATCAGCGATGGGGGCTGATAGCGTCCATATTGATGAGATTACGCGGGTGACGCAGCTGCCGATCGGAAAAGTTTCCTCACTCCTGGTCATGCTTGAGTTGAAAGGGATTGTTCAGCAGCTGCCGGGGAAACAGTTTATGAAGAAGTAGATTTATGAGCACAAGAAAGCGGTATCATACCCATGAAGAAGGGTATGATACCGCTACGTGAAACGTAAGGAGAATAATCGTGGCAATCCGACATTTCGAGACAAGTGTTTCTCTGATTGCGATCCTGTTATTGTTGAGCGGTTGCTCAATCTTCAGTCGAAATCAACCCGGCGAAAAGGTGATTGTCGATCCGCTGATCGAACGAAATAAGGCATGGCGCAAACAGGTCGAGGCGGGAAATCTGGCACTCCAAGATGGGGACTTGACGGGTGCCCTCGAAGCCTACCAAGCCGCACTGACGATTAAACCGAAGACTAGTCAGATCCAATTCCAAATTGCCAAGCTGTACTTCCAACACGGGGCATACGAAAAAGCGAGGGACGCCTTCGCCGCCACAGTAACGCTTGATCCCAAGAATATGGATGCGCGCAATTCTTTGGGCTACATCTATGAGCAACTGAACAACTATGAAGCTGCAGCGCAGGTTTACGAGAATACTCTGAAGGTTGAGCCGCATAACCTGTACGCACTTAACCATCTCGGTTTGGCTTACAAGCAACTGGGCAGGGTCGACGATGCCGAACGGGTTTTACGAAAGGCGGTGGAAGTTGATCCAAAATCTGCACGACCTGACAGCAAGAATCTGCGTAACTATCTCGCCTTGAT
Source organism: Candidatus Poribacteria bacterium (assembly GCA_021295755.1). NCBI lineage: Bacteria > Candidatus Poribacteria > Candidatus Poribacteria bacterium. Next base: position 6,368 of record JAGWBT010000028.1, on the reverse strand, counting down.
TTACTTGGAAAAAGGGGACATCGGCGAAGCCATCGCCGAATTTAGGGAGTCAATTCGGCTTTTCCCAAAGGATATCTGGTCCCGCCAAAACCTTGCTTCTCTCTACGAAGCGCATGGACGTTACTACGAAGCGCAGCTCCAGTACCATAAAATTTTGGAGATCGATCCACAAAATCTGCTGGCTCCGACACGCCTCCAAGCACTTGCACAGTTAGACCGATCTGTCTCAGTATCTATTGAAGTTGCGCCTGTGGATCTAATTGACGTTGACATTGAAGCGGTGATCGCTGCGGCCCCTGATGCGGCAGATTATCCTGATGCTGACGCGATCATCCTACTCAACCAGTTTAGTCACGAAGTCACCCCATCGGGAAAATCCCGTTACACTACCCATCAGGTGGTCAAGATTCTGACGGAAAGAGGGGTGCAGAACTATGATGACATCGCTATCCCGCACACACCCAAGGCACAATATATCACTGTCAACATCGCGCGGACTATCACCCCTGATGGTTCCGTTATTGAGCCGCCGGAGGAAGCGTTCAATGATGTGACACCGCCGGGGCTGCTCGCCTACAACCTATATTCCGATTCGATGTGGCGAGTTATCTCAATGCCTGCCCTAAAACCGGGGGTGTGTATTGAGTATCAGGTTACGCTTGAAGACGCAGGAGCGGAGTCGGTTGGGAGCACCTCGTGGTTTTGGGGTGGCTACAGTTTTCAATCCACAGATCCGACCCTGCAATCCGCATATGCTTTACGTGTGCCCAAAGAGACGGACTTCAAGTGGAAGACGATCCATTGCCAGCTTAATCCCCAGATATTACACGAAGAGGAGACTAGCACATATCTCTGGACCCACGGCGAAACACCCGCGCTCAAGACGGAGTACAATATGCCGGCGACCAACGATATTGTGCCACGCTTGAGTTATTCGTCTGTGGAATCTTGGGATGCCGTTTACAATTGGTACAGGGAAACCGCAAAGGACCGATACACCGTTGATCAAGCGATTGAGGAAACCGTCGAGGAACTCACCGCAGATCTTCTCACGGAGGACGACAAAATTCGGGCGATATACCACTTTGTGGCATCGCAGATTCGCTACGTCGGGATTGAACTGGGGCAAGGTGCATATCAGCCCACACCCGCCGATCAGGTCCTCAGGGTCCGATACGGCGATTGCAAGGACAAAACTACCTTGATGATTTCGATGCTTGATCTGGTTGGTGTTGAGGCGTTTCCGGTGATGCTGAACCCCGCGCCGTATCAACGCATCAATCTTGAAATCCCCTCGCTCGGACAGTTTAGCCACTTGATTGCTGCGATTCCACGTGGTGACGGCTACTATATTTGGCTCGATCCAACCGCCGACACCTGCAGCTACGGCGATCTTCCTGTACGGAATAGGGGGCGCACAGGGTTTATCCTCCGAAACGAGCGGGGTGAGTTTGTTGATATTCCCATCTCTACACCAGAATCCAATCAGTTAATCGTTGACACGGAAATCGTGTTGACAGAGGATGGGACGGTTCAGGGGACCATGCGGGTTGATACCCTTGGGCAATACAATATCGAGGCGCGGTTAGAGTACAAGCAGGTGCCGCCAAGTGCGTGGAAGGATACCCTCGCTGTTGGACTTAGCAAACAATTTCCCGGCGTCCGAGTTGATTCGGTGCAAATTTCCGATTTGGCGGATCTCAACGTACCCGTGCAGCTCAACATTGCTTTTACCGCCGAGAATTACGCTGAGCCAATTGATAACCGCTTGGTGTTTCCGTTGCCGAGCGATGAGTTTTCAGACTATGCGGAGATTTTTGCAGCGGCTGAACGTCAACACCTACTGGATTTGAGTTACCCGATGCAGATGAAGAAAACAATCCAGATTATGCTGCCGGAGGGATGGACGGCGACCTTTCCGCAAGATGTTCGTCTGGAAAATCGCTTTGCTAGGG
>JAGWBT010000028.1:0-4309 GCA_021295755.1 Candidatus Poribacteria bacterium | reverse complement strand
CAACTCATCTTGGAAAAACGTACCAAACCTAAAACATAAACGACAAATAGGCGGAAGGGAGTCTATTTAACGTAATGTTCGATCAACGGAGATTTTACAATGAACACATCATTTGAACGACCCTACAGACCTGTAGATCTAAACGAACCGATGACTAAGGCGTTTCCGCTTATGTCAATGGCTGAAAAGCTGATGAAGGAAGCGAACGCTGCCACGTCAGGACGTGCCTCATTAACGCTGGCTCATGGAAGTGAAATGACCCTCGTGCTGGTTGCTCTCAAAGCGGGAACTACGCTTGGTTATCACGCTTAGTGGAGACATCATATTTACGACAAGTGGTGAGAAGATTACGTTGGAACAAGGTGAGGCAGTTACTTTCACAGCGGACGTCCTGCACGCGGTCTATGCAAGCGAAGATAGTGCATTCCTTATCGTTATTGGTGGTACAGGCACGAATTAAAGCATCAACAGTGAATTGAAGGATAAAGATGATAGTAGAGACGAGACACATACCTGCTCTACCTCAAGCAATATATCACATGAAAGGATACTTTTTATGGCAGCCCAAGATTGGAAATTATTAGCTGAACAATTAGATAGAGAACTCGGCTTGAAGCACGCACCCATCGCCATCACATTTTCTGACGAAGCCCCGCAAGGCGTGTCAGCACATAAGGGTGAGATGCCAGTCCCCACGCCCGATGGTCGCAGCGGCAAAGTTCCAGCGGGATGCGTCTTTTGGAAGGATGCCAGCGATCAGACGTTTACGACAGTGCCAGAAGATCACTACAACTGTAGCGTTGGGAGTGTCACACACGGCTTGAAAACGCTGGAAGAGGTCATGGATAACGCAGATGTCGGTGCCATCGTAGAGGTGGGTTGGGTATCTCCCGAAGAGGCGATGCAGCTTCCATTTGTGAATGACCGTCCGAACTACATCACCTATGGACCCTTAGCGGATACCTCCATTGACCCCGATGTGATACTTTTGAAAGTAAATGGTTTCCAAGCCATGGTTATCCACGATGGGTTTAGTGATACGGTCTTTGTTGGCAAACCGCAGTGCCACATCATCCCAATCTCGAAAGAGCAGGGGAAACTGGCGATTAGTACGGGGTGTATGTTAAGCCGGGTGCGAACAGGGATGTCGCCGGATGAGATGACGTGTACAATTCCATCGGAACGGTTGGAGGAAGTTGTCGAAAAGCTGAAAGCGAGGCGAGAGGCGAATGCAGCGGTTGCGGCTTATGCCAATGAGGATATGCGCCGATTTGCCTGATCGTGCTAGATGGGAACTCCAACGCTTTGCGCGGTTTCGACGAGACGTTCCCATGTTGTATCGTCGAGTGGGATGCCTTCTGCTAATCGTTGTTGGCGGGTACGGGCAGAACGTTCACCGGGGATCGAAATTTCATCGAAACCGGGTGCAGTTGGAGAGGCTTTGACGAAATCTATCATCTGTGCGACGTGCGCTTCAAAATCCGCAAGGTCTATGAATTTCTCGATGTCAATAACGATGATAAAGAAAGCGTTACCGACACCGGACGCCGATGACCGGCTGCAGCCGGCTTCGCACATCGCGCCAGCGAGAATATCTGTCATCATACTTAACCCGTAACCTTTGTGTCCCGCGATGTCCCCGAATGGGAGCAGCGCGCCTTGCGGGTCTTCGAGGTATGCGTTGGGATCGGTGCTTGGGCCCCCATCGGTGTCGAGGATCCAACCTTTTGGCAACGGCTCGCCGCGACTGCGATACGCGCGAATTTTCCCGCCGGCAACGATGCTCGTAGTGAGATCGATGACCATCGGACTATCCTTCCCTGTAGGGAGAGCACACGCAAAGGGATTCGTGCTGAGTCGCCGATCGGTGCCGCCCCACGGTGCAACGCCGTGGTCCCCGCCATGTCCGTTAAGAAACAGCAAGCCAATCATCTTGGCTTCTGCTGCCATCAACACATAATCAGCAAGCCGCCCAATGTGGTTGCAATTGTAGACATTCACTGTGCTGATGGTGTGTTCTCTCGCTTTCGCAATGGCGACTTCCATCGCTTGTGTGGCGATGAATTGCCCCAATCCGCTATGCCCATCAATGATCGCGCTGGAGGGGGTTTCGCCGACCATTTCAATCTCCACATCTGGATCAATTGCCTTATTCTGGATGCTCAGGACATACTGCGGTAGGCGCAAGACACCGTGTGAATCGTGTCCGGCGAGATTGGACTCGATGAGCAGATTCGTGATCGTTTGGGCTTTGTCCGGTTTGAGACCTATGGCGGTGAAGATATTGATGCTGATGGTTCTGAGTCGGGCGGCAGGAATCAGTGGCATTAGTTGATGGTTTCGTAATAGAAGTTCCGCTGCTTCGGAACGAACCCTAACTCAGAGATCGTGCGCTCGATTTCTTCGATGGGCATACAGTAAACAGTTCCCGCCTTGCTAACGACGTTCTCCTCGATCATTGTGCCGCCCATGTCGTTTGCCCCAAACTTGAGCGACATTTGACCGATCTTCGGTCCTTGGGTGACCCATGACGATTGGAAATTGTCAAAGTTGTCAAGCATTAGCCGGGAGATCGCGAGTGTCTTGAGGTATTCAAAACTGCCTGCGGGTGGGATATGCTCAAGGCGCGTGTGCTTAGGCTGAAGCGACCAACAGATAAAGGCTGTGAAGCCGCCCGTTTCGTCTTGCAGTTCTCGCAGGCGGAGGAGATGCTCCACGCGCTCGCCGTAGCTCTCGACATGTCCGTACATCATCGTTGCACTTGAACGGAGTCCCACATAGTGCCCTTGCCGCATTACTTCCAGCCATTCGTCTGATGTGCATTTTTTCGGACTGATTTCATCGCGGGCGTGGTCGGTCAGGATCTCCGCGCCGCCGCCGGGAATGGAATCTAAGCCTGCATCGCGTAAACGGACCAAGGTCTCTTTGAGGGAGAGTCGGTTGATTTTGGCGAACCAATCCAGTTCTGGTGGGGAGAAGCCGTGGATATGGATTTTGTAATTTGCCTTAATCCACTGAAGGAGGTCTTCGTACCAGTCAAGTTTCAGTTTGGGGTGTAATCCGCCTTGCATGAGGATGAGCACGCCGCCGAGATCAATTGTCTCTTGAATTTTATTTCCTAACTCTTCCTTGGACATCACATAGGCATCGGGATCAGTTTTGTGGCGATAGAAGGCGCAAAAGTCGCAGTCGACATAACACCAGTTTGTGTAGTTGATATTGCGATCAACGATATAGGTGATGTATCCTTTTGGGTGCTTCCGTTGTCGGATTGTGTCGGCTGCTGCTCCGATTGATAGGAGGTCGTGACTTTTGAAAAGGGTCAGCCCGTCATCAAAATCCAGGCGTTCACCGGCTAACACCTTCTCCAAAATCGGTTGAATGGTTGCATCCATATTTATTAGTTTCCTCGTTTCGTCGTGTAGATTTTTGTCATTTCTAGACAGGACATTTTAGTCATGCTCACCGCCCTCGTCGTGTTGTTCCCCACCACCGTGTTCACCTGAGCCAGTCTCTGGATGGGCAGACCATTTGTTAAAATCTTGTCCTGCCGCATTGAGTTCAACGTTTACCTTTTGACCAGGGACAAGGTCAGTCGGTGTCGTAGGTCCTAGTTCTATTCCGTTAGATAGGTGAACTTCAACGCGCACCTTGGACAAGGTTTGGTTGGTCGTATTCTCTACCGTTCCAACGAAGGTGTTCGTGTTCAGATCATAGGAGAGTATTAACCGTGCGCCGTGTCGCGCTTGGTCATAAGTTTCGTTTTTAGCAAACGTTTGTCCAGACTCTTCTCCTTCGCCGCCTCCCTCTGCGTGACTTGGGAGATGCCCTGTCTGTTCACCCTTTGCGTCATGTTCTCCATCTTCATCATGATCAGATGATTCACAGCCGATGCCACTAATAAGTGCTAGGATAATCAGCATGATTGCGCTTGATGCCCATATATTGAATCTCATTTACAGATCCTCCTTATTATTTCGGACAAATTATATCACGATTGCCGAAAAGTAACAACCGAAAAACCCGATAGCTCCAGCTAATTACCTTTCCTGAATATTCCGCGTAGCGTTTGAATCAGGGTGCCTTCGGCGAGCCACTTTCCAGCAACGCGCCAAACGATGCTCGCAAACGTCGGATAAACGTGGATAATTCCCGCCAACTTCCGTAATGGAATGCCCACACTCATTGCCAACACAAACTCGTGGATAACCTCTCCCGCACTTGGTCCGACTAGATGGACGCCTAAGATTTTGCCTTTCCAACGGGTCGCAACAACCTTCATGAACCCTTTCGTTTCTCCTTCGGCGAC
>JAGWBT010000027.1:33976-39701 GCA_021295755.1 Candidatus Poribacteria bacterium | reverse complement strand
AAATATCGGACTCTGTGATGATACCAACAAGATTCACGCCGACAGGATCAAGGACGGGTAGACCGCTGATCTTGTTTTCTAGCATCTTCTGTGCTGCCTCACCAATTGTCGCATCCTCAGCAACCGTAACCGGATTGGGTGTCATCACTTCCCCTGCCGTCATCTGTTCCAGCTTTTGGGAGAGCGTCTGTTCCGTGTTGCTCAATAAATCAAACCCAACGAGTCGATCGGAAGCAACAACTGGCAGTCGCCGAATCTGGTCGTTAAGCATCAATTGATATGCCTCAACAATCTCTGTCTCTGGTTCGGCTGTGCTTAACTCTTGTGCCATCCAATCCTTCACTAAGGTATGAATCATCTTGAGGCTCCTTTCTCAGGCTCGCTTTCGTACCGAGTCGAATGAACTTTCCTAGTGGCTTGAGCAGAAATTGAGAGCAAGCGATGTCAATCAAGAACGAACATTCGACTAACCGTGCGAATAAGTTAGTTCTATTATAACTTCGCCTCAAAGCTGCGTCAAGTTTACATCGCTGCTTAAGCGTTACAATCAATCAAGAGAGTAAGATAGCGGTGATACTGGTTTGAAAGAACCCGAAAAATGCTATACCTCAGACACGCCCGCTCAATCTATCGTTATAGTGATTAGATTTCGTAAGGTATAGAATCCACGCACCAATCCGAGCCATCCGAAATTGGCATTCCGCTTGGCTCGGATTGGCACGCTACATCCCAAACCAATACCGACATTTGATGAGGAAGATATTCTCCCCATCGTCGGTAAAGCTTGTTCGCAAACGATGGAACGGACGAAATTCGAGATCTGCTCCTTCTACACGATCTAGCTCAACCTCTCGCGATTGAGACCAAACCAGAAACAGGGTACTTCCGGGTCGAAATTCCCAGCGGAGCACGGTGTTGCCCCGTAGAGATCGCCGATGAAAGTCACGGTTCTCATTCAGCGGATACGGTTTGAACTGATACGCCTTCGGTTCGACTAACTCCTTGAACCCCGTATAATCTCCGATGGTGATGAAAGGTTGCACGTAGAACTGAAGGCTCAACGTCGGGGTAAAGCTGATGCTCGCCCGGGTGGTGAAATCAAGTGTACGACTCGTTAATTCCCCGTAGACGTAATGTTTTTCGACTTGCCCGTTGACCTGCTCTTCAACCATTTCTACCCACTGTGCATCCTTTACCTGATAGGCATAACTTGGTCCTATACTCACATCAATGTTGGAAGTGGGTCGAATACGCAAGGAAAGGTCTACATCGTAGTCATACGAACGTCTATCGTCATTCCAGGCGAAAACGGGATTTAACTCCAACCGAACCATTTTGCGGCTGTCGGTAGCGAGCCACGTATAAATCCACCAACCTGCGGGATCCTTGATCAGCGTCCCGCCACGCCTAACATCGTGATCGCTAAACGTCTCTAGGTTGCGTCCCATCCAGAGGTCATAGTCCCAATAGTTCTTGAAGCGTCCACCTGTCCATATCTCGACGTAACCGCTGATATGGGTTCTGTCATAATTCCACGTCTGCCAACCGTAGAGCCCCAGAATAGCGCGTCGGAAAATGCTGAACGGCTTCTCCTTCCGCACGGTGAGGTCGTAATTCCACTGTATCATGTTGGAACGGCGCAGAAAACCGAGATCGTTTATCTCTAGGTCCGGTGAGAGCATTTTAACATTGGTCTCCCCTCTCAACCATCCGCCGTGTTTGTCGATTTCAAGGTGTGCGAGGTAGCCCGACTTACGCGCCTCCTGCTCTCCTGCCTGACTTGCTGCCAACGTGCCGGTCAGCTGAAATCGCTCTTTGGCAAATTTTACATCCCAATCAACCCCACCAACATAGGCGGAGTTGGAATCCTGTCGATTCACGGCGGTCATTATCAGCCCAACGACCGAATTCCCTTTCAGCACGTCCTGATTGATTCGGCCCACAAAGTAGTTGGTTAACGGTTCCACGAGGAACTCTCGTTCTATCTTGTCCCCATTGACCTTTTCTTCAATTTGTGCGTATTCTGGCGAAGTGACTGCCTCCATAATCCCAAAGTGGGTATTGCCTTGGGTTTTCCCTACAATTTTGGTAGCACCGAGAATTGTAGTTGATTCCGGACGACTCAGTTCAGTGGCTCCGTTCGGCAGCTCAAAGTGGCTTGGTCGTCTGCCGATTCGTCGTGAGTAAAGGAAGCTATAGTCCAAGTTTTCAAAGATCCGTGCACCTTTCACAAAAAAGGGACGACGTTCATTAAAATACTCCTCATAAGCCGAGAGATTTAAGGTCGCAGGGTCCGCCTCAACCTGTCCAAAGTCAGGGTTAATCGTGGCATCCAGTGAAATTCCGGAGCTAATTCCATATTGAACATCAGTTCCCACATTGCCCCATAACTCGGTTTCATCATCGAGACGTGTACGCCCCATCACATAAGGCACAAGCTCCAAATGATGGGAGGGGTGAATATCTTTGATGCCAGTAAGATCACCAAACCGAGACGCCCAGCCCGGCTCATCACGCTTGATGAAACGCCAGTGATCCTGTTCTTTTTTGCGACTGATGTATCGTTCGATCTGTAGCCCCCAAGTGTATTCCTCCTTTGGGGAGAAGCGCAATATGTGAAACGGGATTTTATATTCTGCCGCCCAACCATTCTCGTGGATTCGGGTTTTTACTTCCCACACACCGTCCCATGTGCTGTCCCACCAACCGGTTTCAGGCGCAATCCCGTCAGTCACGGAGCCAGAGGGATAGGCAGTAAACCAGAACGCGCTCTGCCGGTTGTAGTGCGGGTCCAGGCTAACGGTGACTTTATCCGATTCAACATAATTGTCCCGTCTGACCAATCGGGAGACAATTTTATTGGGCTCATCATCGTAGCACATAATCGCAAAATAGACCGCTTCGTCATCGTAGACAATTTGGAAAGTGGTACGTTCCGTCGCCGGTTTTCCTTCATCCGGGTCGCGCTGGTGAAAGCTTTCGTGGAGGGGTGCGGTTTCCCATATTTCGTCGTCCAAAACGCCATCCAACTGCGGTGGTACACCGTTAATTCGGATGGCGGTAGCGGTTCTGTGATGTGGGTCTGCCTCGTCTGCAGCCTGTCCGTCGCCTGGGGATTGAACCGCTAAAAAAATGGTGAGAAACGCCCAGACGACCCAATAGTCGAAAACAATTTTCACAGTTGTTTTTTCTCCTTTGCGTAGTTGTTTGTCCATTGAAACCCTATTTTCGGGATAGAATTCAGATTTTTCTTAATTCACATTACTGAAAAGATGCTTGAGATAATTTGTAGTCGTATGTACAATAGGTGCGTGGTTTAAGCTGGTAAAGCATCAAAAAAATTGCATCTTTCGCGCATTCAATACATAATAGGAGTTACGCAGTTGAACGCTGAACGTCTCGTAGTTCGGACATAACAACTCCCGACGCCCGATAAATCGGACAGCTACAGTAAGAACTCTATCAAGGCACCCAACGGAACAACGATCGTTATTCCCTACTGAAGTGCGTAAGTCCTAACATAATAAGGTTGAACTAAACAATCAAGGAGACACAAACCGACGAAAATGCCCATTTTTCGTTTTACTCTTCTCATGGCGATTTGGCTTATCTTCGTATCAACGGATCGAGACGCGCCGCTGTGGGCATTCTCGGAATCGCCAGAACCTACTGTGGAGTATCTTTTCAACACGATTGAGGTGCTGGGTGTCGATTTTCTGGAGTTGACTTCAAGCAATGATCTCGGACATTATGCGGGTAACACCCGTAGCACTGATGGCGAGAAGATGGTTGGCTTCACGTTGATTGACGGGATGCTTTCCACCTATAATGTCCCCGATTCTCTCACGTTTGGTTTCTATGGACTCAACAACGCAGGGCAAGTTGTGGGTTTCTATCAGGATTTGAACGAGATCTCTCACGGCGTGATTGTGCAGGATGGTGAATTGACACAGTTCGATTTTCCGGGGGCAGCGGAAACGGAAATCTTTGGTATTAGCGAATCAGGGTTGCTTATTGGTGATATTTTTGATGCTGATGGTGCTATTCATGGCTTTGTAGGTAGCGAGCAGTTTGATGTACCCGGAGCGGCAATAACTTATGCCGATGACATGAACACCGATGGCTTCCTAGTAGGAAGTTACGTGGATACCGATGACGTATATCATGGGTATATACGCCACCCCAACGGTAGTTTCACCACATTCGATTATCCCGGTGCGCTGCCGGACCTAGAGTACCTTTTTGTAAATGCCATCAACGATGCCGGTGTCATCGTGTTTAGAGCCAAAGAGTTTGACAGTTCGGAACGCACCTATATCCGCCTCCCGAATGGTGAGCAGAAGGAGTTGAAATTCCCGGGCAGCGTGATTACGGTGGCACGAGATATTGATAGGAAAGGGCAGATTGTTGGTTACTACGACGCGTTGGATGGTCGCAGATACGGATTTATAGTAAAGTTTAGAATTATTGATACACTTTCAATGCCCTTGTCAGGGGGACTTCGGAAACTTCGATCGGGTCAGAGTTCTTGGTAAATGTCTCCTTATTTCTCGTGTTTACTATATTGCCACCCCGCTAACGGGTGAAATTGTGGAAGATTTTAGTAACGTTTACGTGGTTTCTCTTGCTAAAGGTTTGAACATGCTCTCAGTTCCCCTCAAGCCAAAGATACCGATGACCGCCCGGTCCTTAGCAGACATGATGGGTGCAACAACGGTAATCGCCCTTGATGAGGCAAGACAGGAATTTTTCGGCTGGACACCGGACGCACCGGACGACGGTTTTGCAATTGAAGGTGGGAAAGGGTACATCGTTAATCTTCGACAGCCTCAACAGGTTACCTTTGTTGGAGCAGCATGGACAAATCAATTGCAAGCTGCAGCACCGGGCACGGCATTGAACGAAGGAACCTGGGCGTTTGTCGTGAGTGGACGCTTGGAGAGTGAGCGGAACCTCAACGGCTATCGGGTCACGGCGCAAAACTTACGCACCAATGCTATCATGACAGGTAATGTACGAGACGGGTACTTCGCCGTGGCGACCGCCGATCTGTCACGCCGGAGCATCGTGCAGATCGGTGATTCTTTAGAGGTCACCCTCACCGATACAACCGGGGAGATTGCTTCGGAGCGGTTCAGTTTCACAGTAACACCCGACACGCTTGTAAATGCGGCTTTGCCGGTAACGCTTGATAGAGTTGGTGCTCCGAAGCAGACCCTTCTGCTGCAGAACTATCCCAACCCGTTCAACCCTGAGACGTGGATACCGTATCATTTGTCGGAAGCTGCGCCTGTGACGCTGTCGATTTATAATGCGAATGGACAGCGAATCCGAACGCTTTCACTCGGATTCCAGGCAGCGGGCTTCTATCAAAGTCGATCCCGCGCTGCCTATTGGGACGGGCGGAATGATTTGGGCGAGCGGGTTTCCAGTGGGGTCTATTTCTACCAATTGTCTACTCCATCGGAGCATCAGATGAAGCGGATGGTTATTGTGAAGTAAGGGGGGCAAGTTGAGCGTAGCGAAATCCAGATTTTATCGGGGCTGCCCCACCTACGATCAATATGTTTGTTACCACCTGCGGGTGAAGCTCAACCTTCCGGTCAGCCCAGTTTGCTCCTCGTCTTTCTTGGTGTCATACCCAACAAGGATGCCGAGGGTGTTATTTTCGCCGTAGCCGATATTGATGCGGGGCCCGACAACGAAACTGACCAGCCCAACACCG
>JAGWBT010000027.1:11447-33898 GCA_021295755.1 Candidatus Poribacteria bacterium | reverse complement strand
GGAATAGAGGGTGCCGATTGTCCACGATTTAAGAAAGAAGTTCCCGGCAGGCATAAAAACAAAGAGATGTGGATAGACTGCGAGGGGACCATCTGGTGCGGCGAAGTCATACCCAAGACCGAGCATGGGCAGTAGTATAATACTGAGACCTTCGCCTTGGACAGCGGGGATGGAAACGCCAAGATCAAATTCTCCGATTGTATCATCAATGAAGATATTTGACTCAAGCGAAAGTCCACCGACGGAATGGGTCGCTCCAATTAGGAAGTGCGTACCTAGACTATCGGTGTCGACGCGGAACCAGCTGGGGATGCGGGATTGTTCGGGTGCCGCTTCATTTTCATCGCTCTCCGCTTGAACTGAAAAACTTGCAATCGCCACGATAGAAACAATCATCAAAACGAGGGTGAATCTATACATTTTCCTCAATATCCTTTCTTCGTAAGAGGTCATTGGTTCATTGCCGGAGGCAGGACCTCCCTACGCCACCTCTCAATTATACCCTTGGCAGCCGATTTGTGAAATAAAAAATTGTCAAAGTCAATCCTCTTGTGCTATAATGTTTTCGTTAAGTTTTCAAATATCCTACTCTTGATAGAGGTAAAGGTCCTTGCAGAGCAATCGAATCCACATCAATCCAACTAGCTGGGTTATTGCGATCGGCATTTTTTATTCCCTGATGGCAATAAGTGCTATTACAATTCCCCATGAACACGACCATACTATCCACGGTTCGACAGATTGTTCTGCCTGCTTCTTGAGTGCCAACCACATCGGAATAGAACTCCCGACCGTTGACATTGCCAATCTTGATGCCTGCATATCGACTGACCTGCCTATCGATTTTACCTTTATTTCCACAATTCTTGAAGGCAGTATCCGAAGTCGTGCCCCACCGGTGTTCTCTGTTTAACCCACTTGTCTACTCATATCTCTACTTTTGTAATCTAATTGATTTCTGTCTTTTTCCAGCTAATCTTGATTTGGCTTTAGTAGTAGTCCGCCTAAGTGTTGATGCTGGGAGAGACGATTTATTTATATCTGGAGGAAATTATGTTTACCTGTTTTTTTAGATTCACATTGTTATTACTCGCATTTGTTGTATTGTGCGCCGCTTGTGGCGAAGATGATAATCCCGTTGGTGATGACGATCAGGAACATGCGGAGGCCGACGGCTTTGTCCTCAAGGTTGACGGAAATCAGATTTACCGCCAATTTGAAGGAGAGCATGAGGGGAACATCACCCTCAAAGTCGGAGAGGAGTTGGATGTTCTCGCTATGTTCCTTGACCATGATGAAGAGGAATTTCTGCCTGAAAGTTCCGAAGAGGAAGACGAACATGATCATGGTGAAGAAGAGGCGTTTGGTCTAGCTATTATCGACTTTGATTCATCAATCATCGAAGTACACCTTTACGAAGGTGAGGGAGATGAGCATGAGGATGAAGAAGGTGAAGAGGACGAACACCATGATGATGAACTTGCTGAGAAATTCACGTTTGAGGTGATAGGGCTTAAAGCTGGAGACACAACGGCAAAGCTCCAACTTTTGCACGGCGCCCATCCTGATTTTACGGGAGCACTCGCGATTCCGGTGACGGTTACACCGTAAGGGGCGTTTGCTTGGAAGATTGTTTTGTCGAATTGCCAAATCCAATGGTTAATCTGGGTTTGGCAATCTAGGCAGAGCAGAATGAAAACGACAATAAGTATCATATGATCTGAAGGGAAACAATTGAAAAGACATCTGAATCACTCACTTGTAGATAATGTTGGGGCATGCCTCTCGTTTGCATGTGCCCTCCACTGTATGGCAACCCCGTTGTTGATAATCGCACTGCCGCTCATTGGTCTTGGATTTCTGCTCCGCGAATCTGCGGAACTAGTGATGATTGTGGTAGCAGTGGGACTCGCTGTAGGGAGTCTGACGTGGGGTTATCGACACCATCGAAAATGGCGGATATTTCTGATACTCGGTGGTGCATTCGTATGTATCTTCATTGCACACTTCCGGGTGCCAGAGCAGTACCATGGCGTTTTCATGGCTTGCGGTGGGGTCCTACTTATGGCAGGTCATCTTCTCAATCGTCGCTTGTGCCGTGCGTGTCAACACTGTAAAACGCTAGAACACTAATCGGAGACTGGGATGTCCCTTCTGACAGTCACGAACCTTGAAAAGGCTTACGCTTCACCTGAAGGTCTGCAAAGCCGCATCATTGATGTTCCCCATTTTGAAATAGACGCAGGAAAACAGATTGCGCTCAGAGGGAGCAGCGGTGCTGGAAAAACGACATTTCTGAACCTGATCGCTGGAATTCTGCAAGCCGACAGGGGACGCATCGTTGTCGCTGGCGAGGAGATGACTGCTCTCTCAGAATCTGAGCGGGATAGGTTACGTGCCCACTACATCGGGTACATTTTCCAAACCTTCAATCTACTTGCTGGCTACACAGCTTTAGAGAACGTTATGCTCGGAATGATGTTTGGAAAAGGAATTGACGCCAATTTTGCCCAACATCTGCTTGAACGGGTCGGACTTGGCGATCGGATGCAGTATCGCCCTTCGCAGCTATCGGTCGGGCAGCAGCAACGTGTTGCGGTTGCCCGCGCGGTAGCGAATCGACCACGCCTCGTACTCGCCGACGAACCGACTGGTAATCTGGATTATCATCATGCCAACGAAGCGGTAACGCTTATCCGTGAAATTTGCCATGAAAATAACGCAGCGTTGCTCATCGTTAGTCATGACTCAGAAGTTTTGGGGCAGTTTGAGGAGGCAAAGGATTTCGCACAAGTGAATTGTGTATAAGAGAAAGTTGATAAGGAAAAGCGGGGCAGGATGCCCCACCTACGATAGCCTCTTAATCTCTCTGCAAAGGGGGAAAGTTGAATACTTAGTAGTAGATTTTCCGTTAACCTTATGATGGTACGATTCCTTAATATGAGCCAATGAAAAAACGGATCGGGTTGTTTTTCATCGTTCAACGCAGTCTTCGACAGCACGCGCTTTCGACCCTCATCACAACACTGTCAATTGCGCTCGGTACGGGACTTGTGATGGCGGTTATCGCCATCAGAGCGCAATCCGTCTCGGCATTCACGGGCGGTCCGATTGGCTTTGATGCGGTCTTGGGAGCGCGCGGCAGTCCGTTACAATTGGTGTTGAATACCGTATTTCATCTCGAAACCTCACCGGGGAATATCCCGTGGACGATGTATCAAGCGGTGAAAGCCGATCCGCGTGTCGAGCTCGCCATACCTTACGCGCTTGGAGACAATTATTATGGTTTCCGTATCGTCGGTACGGCAACGGAGTTGTTCACGGAGTTTGAATACCGCAAAGGAGTACGGTTTCAAACACAAGGAGACGGACGTTTCTTCGATCCCAATCGGCAGGAGGCGGTCCTTGGCAGCTATGCCGCACAGAAGTTGGGCTTAACGGTGGGGGATACGTTTAATCCGTATCACGGCTTGGTGTTCGATGAATCAATGCGGCATGATGAACAATATGTTGTTGTTGGTGTGCTTGAACCGACCAATTCACCCTCCGATCGTGTCATCTGGATTCCGATCGAGGGAATTTATCGGTTGGAGGGGCATGTGTTGCGCGGAAGCGGTGAGGAATATGTCGCTCAACCCGGTCGAGAGATTCCCGATGCACACAAAGAGGTCAGTGCAGTCATGCTGAAGTTTCGGAATCCGCAAATCGGTTTCATGATGGATGCAATGATCAACAAACAGGGGAAGGTGGCAACGTTGGCATGGCCCATCGGGGCAGTGATGGCTGGCCTGTTCGACAAGATCGGTTGGATGAATCAGATTCTGGCACTCGTTTCTTATCTTGTTGTCCTCGTTGCGGCGGGTTCAATTCTCGCAAGCATATACAACTCAATCAACGAACGGCGGCGCGAGTTCGCCATTTTGCGATCACTTGGTGCACGTCGTAAAACGGTGTTTACGGTAATTGTGTTGGAAGCTGCATCGATCGCAGCGTTAGGGGTCATCATAGGATTTATAGTTTATGGTGCGATTTTCACCTCAGCATCAGCAATTGTTCGCGCTCAGACGGGTATCGTTTTAGACCTGTTAAGATTTCATCCCGTGTTCGGGATTGCGCCAGTTTGTGTTATACTCTTGGGTGTGGTCGCTGGCATTGTGCCTGCCTTTAAGGCGTATCAGACAGATGTTGCGACGAATTTAACACCCATAAGCTAAACCTTGTGACGCGTGGCTTTTTCTGTATTTGGCGGCGGCTCTGAAGGGTGTTGCACGATATCCGCGTGATCTGATGACTCACGCTTCTTTTGCAGGTAGTCAATATATCCATCCACATCATGGGCAAATCGCTCTGAAATCGCGCGGCGGGCGCGACGGATAGCTTCAACGATGCGGGCATCTTTAATCATTGGATTCTCCTATATACTTGTTCTACTTTCATATACTATAGTGGACCTTAGAATTAATGAGACACTCCAAACCGGTGCGGTTAGAAACCGCACCTACCGGACCCGATAAATCGGGATCGCTGCACAGAGGGGCGAAAGTGTCTATTTATCTTTAGAATTCACTATAATTATATCATGCCAGCGTGTTGAAATGTTCAAGGTTTTGTCAACTAGGCGACTTTCTCCATTCATTGAATCTTACCGAAAGGAAAATCATCATGAAAATTGAAAGGGCCATCTGGAGATGGACAGCAATTTTAGCGATTGCAATCACACAATTTAGTTGTGAGAAAAAGGAAGAACATCGCCCCCAACAGACGGAAAGACATGAAACCGATGCCCATCATGAACATACGGCCCCTCACGGTGGAACATTGGTGGTTTTCGGCGATGAGTTCGCGCACATTGAGTTTGTGTTGGACCAAACGACTGGAGCACTAACTGGCTACGTGCTGGACGGTGAAGCGGAAAAACCGGTCAGACTCTCACAGAAAACAGTTGAACTCAAGATACACCGAGAAGATATCGAAGCCGACTTTTCGTTGCAACTTTCAGGGGTTGTGAACGTTCTGACCGGTGAGACTGAAGGCGACACTTCTCAATTTGCAGCACAATCGGACGGGCTGAAGGGCGCATCAGAATTTCATGCAGAAATCGTTTCAATTGCCATCATGGGGCAGATATTCGCCGACATCGACTTTGAGTTTCCCGAAGGAAACGAGGAAACACACAGTGAGCATGGCGAACATTAATTAGGAGGCAGAGGAGATGAAAACCGCTAAAACGAAAAATCGACGGAGTACGTGGCTGAACTTTGCAATGGTTAGCGCAGTTGTCGTCGGGTTGTCGCTGGGCGTTTTTCAGCTGTTACCTGAATCGCACCCGATGCGTGCACTTCGAGGTGTGAGTGACCGAACTGGTCAAGTGCTCGAATCGGGTACTGCGCAGGGAGCATCATTAGCGACAGAGGCATATCAATCCCTGACCTTTAATATGCTCACTAGCTACCCGTTCAGGGAGCCGAATTGGGCGAAAATGGAAGACCCAGCATACATCGCCTCGCTGAAACTTAATGAACAGATTTCCCCGCAGATTCAAGCAATGAACGGTAAGAAAGTTGAGATTCAAGGATTTATGTTACCGCTTGATATGTCGGAGGGCAATCTTCGGACTTTTATGTTGCTCAGAGATCAGATGGCGTGCTGTTTTGGTAACATGCCCCGTCTGAACGAATGGGTGTATGTTAGGGTGCCAAAAAAGAAGAAAATCAATATCCATCAAGATGTCCTGATAACTTTGTTAGGCACGTTGTGCGTCGGCGCAAAGTTTGAAGGCGAGGTGCTAACCGGCATCTACCACCTTGAGCTAGATCGGATACAGATAGACCAAAAGGATTGAGGAATATGGTTAACGTATTCTCTTTTTACAGATCACGTTTTGCTTTTTATGCAACGGTTTTTGGGTTAATCCTCGGGATATTTGGCTTTGCCTCCGCTCAAAACGATCCGTCTGCGAAGTTAAAAACATTCACGCTGGACAAAGAGAGAAATGCGTTCATGTTTGGAGGCAGTCAGTTCAGGGCAACAACCGAGCGTATCAATGGAAGCATTGCGCTCGACCCCGATGCGTTGCATAAGACGTTTAAGGCGATGTTCCAACTTGATATGAAACGTCTAAAAATGAAGGCCGGCATTGATAAGGGGGCACAGAAGGTTGGGTGGAACGCTGATGTTTACCCGCAAGCTATCCTTCGGATTGAAAGCCTAAATGTTGCGGAAGATGTCCGACTGGTCGATGCTTTACCCATCATTGCTGATGCCGAGGCGACCTTTGAACTCCACGGTGTCAAAAAGCCAGTAAAATTGAAAGAGTTACGGTTCACCTATTTTTCAAGAAACAGTCGGTTTGTTCAATGGTTACCGGGCGATGTTCTGCGGCTCGTCGGCGGGTTTGAAATCCAATCCGCGGCCTACAAGGTCGAAACAGAGCCGGAATTAACCGCTCCAATGCCGGTCAACTTTAGTCTGTTTGCTATTGATAGCCCTGACGCTGTTGCCGCCCCTACTGAAATGATTGGTGAGTACTTACGCGTCCCATTCAGTTTCCTAGGTAATTACTGGCTGGATGAGCCGGATTGGAGGCAGTTGGCAGATTCGGAATACATCGGCTCGCTCTCTTACGACACCAAGATCCCCGATAAAGTTAAGCAACTCGATGAGAAAAAGGTCGCTATCACAGGATTTATGCTCCCGATCGACGTTGATGAGGGAAAAGTGAAACGGTTCTTATTGCTCAAGTCAACGATGTCGTGCTGTTTCGGCGTTGCACCGCGTATCAACGAGGTTATCTACGTTGAATCCTCAAAAAAGCAGAAGATTCAAACGGTGATGGATATGCCAATCACTGTTTTTGGTAAACTTTCGGTCGGTCAGCAGTTTCGGGAGGATTTGATGCTGATGGGTGTTTATCAATTAGCGTTGGATGAGGTAAAACGTGCCCGATAGGCAGGACAATTTGAGACATCAGTTGTCGCACCGTAGCGGACCTGCTGCGAAGTGGTTGAGTTTTTTGCTATTCGCCATTTTCCTGATTCATTCGGACGCCCAATCAAAGACAAGTGTGTAGAATCTATCCCTGATACTCCAAAGTTTGTAAAATAAAAAATTGTCAAAGTCAATCCCCCTGTGTTATAATTTTTTTATTCAGTTTCCAAATATCCCACTCTTGAAAGAGGTCAAGGCTCTTGCAGAGCGATCGAATCCACATTTATCCAACTAGCTGGATAATTGCGATGAGCATTTCTTATTGCCTGATGGCAATAAGCTTGGTTGGACTTCCACATGAACATGACCACGAACATAACCATACGAACCACTGTTCGACAGATTGTTCTGCTTGTTTCTTCAGTGCCAATCACGTCGGTATAGAATTTGACACGGTTGACACTGCCAATGTTGATACGTGCATCTCAATTCACCCGCCTTTCGATTCTACTTTCATTTCTACGACACTCAACAAAAGTATCCAAAGTCGTGCCCCACCAGCGTTCTCCGCTTAATTTTTGGGTCTAATCCATATTTCTGTTTTTGTTTAATTATGGTAGATTTTAGAATTACTTAGACATGATGAGCGAACCAAGTCACGGACCTCGCTCGCCGAGTTACGGCACACGGCGCCCCGATAAATCGGGATTCAAAGCAATGTGCCTACTACTATTAATGTCTACTTATTTCTATAATTGCTGCCTTTCCCGGCTGATTTGATGCTAGTGTTAGTATGCCTCAGCTATGGTGCTGGGAAGACGATCTATTTATGTCTAGAGGAAATTATGTTTACCTGTTTTTTTAGATGCACCTTGTTACTGATTACATTTACTGTGAAGTGGTTCCGTCTTGTGCTATTTGCTATTTTTCTCATGTATTTTATAGAAGGGAACTCCTTTGCCCGCAATATTTCGATATCAGGGCAGGTAATTGATGCTGAAACGGAGACCTCCCTCGTAGATGTCCACGTATCCCTATTGCGCGACGCGGAAGGAATATCTTTGTTCCGAACCGGCAGGGCTGGACAGTTTCGATTTGATAAAATTGCGCCGGGGACGTATACGCTACGATTCAAACGTGTAGGCTATGAAACATTAGATCAAGAAATCGTTGTCAATGCGGACTCAACAGCGATAACAGTCAAATTAAAACACAGTCCACACCAACTCGGAGAGGTTGTTGTCACACCGGGTGATGAGGAGCACGCTCATTTTGAGAAAACAACTGACCTGAACCTTTCAGCGCAGGAACTGGATCAGCAGATGGGAGCGACTATAGCCGAGACGCTTAGTGGCGAGGTGGGGATGGCGCAACGAACAATGGGCAGAGCGGCTGCGCGGCCGGTCGTCCGGGGCATGGGCGGCGATAGGCTGCTTATCCTTGAAGATGGTAGACGCACCGGCGATAAATCCGCCTCCTCAGCAGATCACGCGGTCGCAATTGATCCCACCACTGCGACAAACATCGAGATTACCCGTGGCCCGGCATCGCTCATGTATGGCTCAAGTGCACTCGGCGGTGTCGTCAATGTCAAGCGAGAGACTATCCCGCAAGCCTTGCCTCATCGTCCAACGATGAATCTCATATTTCAGGGTGAGTCGGTTAATTCAGGGCTGACTGGGACGACAGGATTTACGATTCCGATCGGTGACCTTGCGTGGCGACTAGAGTTGAACCGCCGGCACACCGACGATACGTATACCCCCGTCGGTATTTTAGAAAACACATCGCTATCACAAACTAATTTTTCGACCGGTGTTTCAATAGTCAAGGGTTGGGGCCATTTTGGAATTTCGGGCGGCGGTTACCGTTCAGATTATGGGATTCCCGGTTCACCGGAGGGACATATCCAAGGTGTCACCATTGACCTTAATCGCCAGCGATATGAAGGTGATTTTGAGTATAGATTTCAGCAATCGTTTCTTGAGAAACTGAAAGTTCACTCGACCTACACACGCTATCAACATCAAGAGCGGGAATCGAACAACCTGCTCGGTGTTGAGTTTGGAGTCCTGACAACCAACGTTTCCGCCTTGGCTTATATGCGTGGCGACGCGGTTGCCGGGGTTTGGGGCGAGTACCGTGACCATGCGACGGGTGGGTTTTACTGGACACCGCACACACGCGAAATGTCCTTGGCAGGTTTCTATTTGAAACAGAAACGACTCAACGAGGATTTGACACTACAAGGCGCAATTCGCTACGATGTCAGGCGGGTTGAACCGTTTAAGGAAGGTATTGCTACTCGCGCGGGAACGGTGGAACGACGAGACTTTGGCGGTGTATCAAGCGCAGTTTCGGGGATCTATCATTGGGATGACCACTTGGAAACAGGAGCCACCTTGATGAAGACGTTCCGTACGCCGGGGATCGAAGAACTTTTTTCAGATGGTCCTCATCTCGCTGTTTACTCCTACGAAATTGGCAATGCTGAACTCGGCTCGGAGGATGGCTTAGGAACAGAAGCATTCCTGCGCTATGCAGCCAAACGGATGAAAATTAATCTCACCGTTTTTCGCAACCAAATTTACAGCTATCTGATTCAGGCCAACACAGGCGAGATTGAGTGGGGGAGTGGCGCAGCGGGATGGTTGTGGATATATCAATATCAAGGACAGAATGCTATCCTTGAGGGTGCCGAATTCAGCGTTAACACCGAAATTCTGCCACGATTTCAGGCGGAGGCAGGCATGAGTTACGTCAGAGGGACTTTGACAGCCAGCGAATCACCGCTTGAACGTATCCCGCCGTTTAACGGAAAAGTCGCGCTGCGATATGTTACGCATCCGTTAAATTTGCATTTCACGGCACGATTTTCAGCCGGTCAGCACCGACTTGGCGATTTTGAAGAGGCGACCGATGGGTACATCGTCTACGATGCAGGCTTTCAGTTCTCATTCCCATGGTGGCAACTTCAGCATCAGGCGGTTGTCACGGTTGAGAATATCTTCGATACCGAATACCGTCAGCATCTGTCGAGAATCAAATCGGTCATGCCCGAACCCGGACGGAACATGAAACTGTTATATCGGCTGATTTTTTAAGATCGGCAATGAAAAGCCGTAGAACGTCGGACTAGTCAACACGGAACTCCGCCTCCACGTCATTGACAATGACTTTATAATCACCCGCCGGAAGTGTACCGATAGAAACCCTTTCTTGATACTCTGTTACGACCGTCGCGCAAGCAAGATCTCTCGGACGTATGGTTGTGATCTGGATAGTGATAGTGTTTCCTTCCTGTGCTTGATGTGTTTCATGGTGGGCGGTACAACTATCTGGTAGCCAGCCATTGACTTCAACGGTCACTTGAACGGGATGACTCTCGGCAAGTAGCACTTCAATTTCTCCAATAGGCATACTTGCAATGATAACACCATCTCCTTCTATCGGTTCCGCAATGTCCTCAAGAATATCATCAAAATTTGCACAACCTGTGAAACATATCGCACTGATGATTGCGGCGAACCGGACGATACGGTGAAGTAGTTGCAAACGGGTTGTTTTCATGGTTATTCCTTTCGATATATGAGCGGTTCATTGGGATTGTGTAGGTTAGCTCTTGTTATGTAGATGTCACTCCGCTGGGGCCTTAGGGTAAGTTTCATTATGCTTTCTATATGTTTATTGTATCATAAACAGGACTTACGCAAATTTAGCACACGGGGGTAGATTTTCGTTTTTAACCCCCTAAATCCCCCTTATCAGGGGGACTTATGAACGCGCTGCGTAAGTCCTAATAAAGTAGGGCGTGTTGACATTTCTCTGTCGCCTACTAGGTAAACGTTGTAATCATCGGGTGCTTCCCAAAAACCGAAGTTATATACCTGTCGCCCCTCTGGGGCTATAGGTGGGCAAGTCCGAGAGGATCCGCCCGTACTCCCGATTTCATCCCCGATAAGATCGGGACAGGCGGGACAGTCCGTTCCGAGACCAGGCGTGACCGGGGATGCCCCGCCTACGGACTCGGGTCATGCCGAAATCGGTTAAAAACGGAAAACTATAGTGGACCTTAGAATTAATGAGACACTCCAAACCGGTGCGGTTTGTAACCGCACCTACCGGGGGGCGAAAGTGTCTATTTATTTTTAGAATTCACTATAAATAGCCCTAATTACCCCTCGCACTTATCGATTTTGACGTCAGCCAAAATAAAAGGTGTATGTCGGTTTTTTGAGGAAGATCCCCAGCAGACTCCAGAAACTCCCTAAGACAAAATCTCCTAACGCCAGCCCTAGAAATAGTGGGATGGCTCTCCGATAAAGCACTATTCCCCCGTATTTCAATAGACTCCATTTGGCGACACCGGCGATGATGAACGGTGCCCAAAACATAAACATGTGGGACGATAGCGAAATACCGTAGCCCAATGGATGGATGGGCCACCAGAACAACCGAGCGCGAACTATCCCCAGTATCAGCGTAAAAAAGAACCCGAAACTCATCGCGGCGATATGCCCGTTCTGTGGGTCACGCGGGGTCGTTAGCCAACCGTGAAGAAAACGATAAGCACGGCCACCAAAGCTGTTTATCTGTCCGCCGATGTTGCCGGTGTCTACGCCCAATCTGAAGAAGGTTTCCAGTAACATGATGAGACACATCGGCATTGCAACGATAAGTATCGCAAGCATCCAACGGGATAATCCTTTGACATCGAGGTGTCCCCGCTCAGACAGCTTAAACGCTTCCAATTGATGCGGCATCGGATGGCTCCGGTTGTCCCGATTGAACCAAAAAAAGAGCGAGAACCATGTCAGGTTTTGTGCGCCGATCTGTCGAGTCCCCAGCAGACTGACCAGACTGTGGTGGGGTCCGATGAATGTGGTCGAATGGATTGGAAAGCCGATCTGGGCACGGAGGCGCGTGAGGGGAATCGCAATCGTCGCAAAATGCGCAACGAAAAACAGCACGGCAATCTTGAACCCCATCCCGCCTCGCATTCCAAACCCGATGAGGAAAAGTCCTCCTAACAATACGCCCAGAAAAGCGGTGCGATATGGCATCGGCTCTTCCTTCTCTTCTTCCGGCTTCGGTCTAATGGCAGCCTTCACCGCTCGCCAAATCTGCCGGCGCGTTGCCCACAACGCGATCACACATATTCCTGTATATGCCCCGGTTTGCTGCTCATAAGGGTAAGGGAAGCCGGGAATCTGCTCCATGCCTGTGACAATTGCAAAGAAAAACTGCATCTTGTATAAGACGAAAAAGAGGAGACAGGATGTAAGCAGATCCATCGGCATGAGAAAGAAAAGTCCTACAGCGAAGGGGTATATGACAATGGTGCTACCGCCGCGCAGTAAGGCGTTCCACGGTTTTTCGGTGAACAGTGGTGCCAAGGAGATAGTCTTGGTCGGGATTACCGGGATAATCGGGAACAGGACGTGCAGCCCGTTGATAAGGCTGATTCCGCCTGCAATGGCAAATCCCCACCACATTGCCTGACTGCGGAAGAAACCGCTGCCGTTGTAGGCGAGCTGGTAGGGGATTTCGACGATTGGATAGGTTAATCGCTCCTGTTCTGCCCACGCTTTCCTGATAATGACGTTGATGCATTGCGTGACAAGGAGCCACACAAAGGCAAAAGAACACCACCAGAATATAGGCTTCACCCAAGCGAGGAGATATTGCGGTTCGAAAAAGGATTTATCGCCCCTATAAAATGCACGTCCTATCTCCGGATTACTGATTGTCAACCAGTCGGGCAGGTAGTGGAAGAAGAGATCTCGCCATTCATTTTCTGGTGTAGCGAAGTAGAAGGCGTGCACGACGATAGACACCAACGGGAGGAACATGTCGTAGGACATGAAGATCAGCGACATTGACATCAAAACGTAAACAGTGATGAGCTCTCCGCCCGTCAGCATGTACTTAGGGTAAAATCTTTTCAGGAGCAGATTAAGCGCTGCCAATATCAGCACGGCAAGAACGACGGTATACAGGGGTGACATTAGGGTGGGAGGTGGGCCAAAGGACGGAAGTGCTTCACACTCAATATGCCACCAATAGAAGATGGGCAGGAGGAGCAGCGTAATTACAATTGGTCGCCAGCTAATGGGTTCGGGGTGGGACACGGAGAATTTAGTTTGCATTATCTGAACTCTGTCAAGGAATCGTGGGAGCCGCGCATCGGGAAGGTTACACAACTTCGGCTTGATTTGGTTATTATAGAATGCCTCCTGCTTTTTGTCAAACAGATTCAATTCGACTTATCGCCCTTCGGTTCCAAAAGCGGATGTGGATGCAGATTTCGCAGATAAAGGTCGAAAAGCGAAAAATATCTGAAAAGGACTAATAGCGGCCCCATTCTTTCGTGCGATTGACGGGGGATTAGTGGTGTGGTATAATAAATTTAGCTTTGTACAAGACCAGCCCCAGTCAATGTTGATTTATTTTTGGATGCAAGAGTAATAACCAGAACGGAGAACGCAAAATGAAAAAGTACCAAGTACCTGCTATCACCTTATCCTTGGTTGGACTGATCATCGTTGGAACCGCTTGGTTTCCACCCTTGTCCCTAGCTGGCGAAGAAAATTGGCCACAGTGGCGTGGCCCCTACCAAACGGGCGTCAGCAAGGCTGAAAATATGCCCACCACATGGAGTGGGACGGAAAATGTTGTTTGGAAAACTCCACTACCGGCATGGAGCGGCGGAACGCCCATCGTGTGGGGCGATAAGATCTTCCTTACTTCGCCCACGAAAGGCACAGGTGAATCCGTAGAGCCGCCCCCGGAACAGCGGAGGCAGCGCAGAGGACGACGCGGACGTCGAGGAGGAGGACGCTCTCCCGGCGGCGATGAACTGCTTCTCATTTGTGTTTCGAGGACGGACGGTGAAGTCCTCTGGCAGCGCCAACTTGACACGGGGAATCAACTACACCGTAAGGGAAATGACTCATCTCCCTCGCCGGTTACGGACGGAGAGCATGTCTGGGTTGTCACTGGTACTGGCGCGGTGGTTGCCTTCGATATGGAGGGCAAGGAGATTTGGAAGCGAAACCTTCAGGATGATTACGGCAGGTTCGGCCTTAATTGGGGATATGCCTCCTCCCCGTTGCTTCATAATGGATCGCTCATTATTGAAGTGCTTCACGGGTTCAGGACGGATGACCCGTCCTACATTGTCGCCTTCAACGCCGCTACAGGTAAGGAACTGTGGCGCCAGGAACGACCGACCGACGCTTTGGCTGAGTCGCCCGACGCCTACACGACACCTGCCCTGCTAGAACATAATGGGACTACTCAGATCGTGATTTCAGGTGGCGACTATGTCACCGGACATCATCCGGAAACCGGCAAAGAGATTTGGCGTTCTGGCGGGTTGAACCCGCACCAAGAGGGAAACTACCGGGTTGTCGGATCGCCGGTCGTCGTGGAGGGAATAATCTATGCACCGACCCGCAGACGACCGTTGTTAGCGCTGCGTGCAGGTGGCACTGGAGATATAACGGACAGCCATCTCCTCTGGAGATGGGAGGGTGCCGGTGCGCCAGATGTTCCGACACCCGTCTGTGACGGCACTTATTTCTATATGGTGGACGACCGAGGCTTGGCGACCTGCCTGAATGCAAAAACAGGTGAGGTGGTTTGGGGACCGGAGCGTACGGCACAGGGAACGGTAAGTGC
This sequence comes from Candidatus Poribacteria bacterium, assembly GCA_021295755.1. Lineage (NCBI taxonomy): Bacteria > Candidatus Poribacteria > Candidatus Poribacteria bacterium. The sequence goes on along the minus strand of JAGWBT010000027.1, from coordinate 19,288 downwards.
CTCACCGATTCTCGCGGATGGCAAGCTCTATATCACTAACGAGTACGCGGTGACGACGGTTATCGCTGCCGGTCCGACGTTCAAGATATTGGCAACGAATGAACTGGATGGCAGCTACACCTTGTCCTCCCCCGCCGCTTCAGGCTCGTATCTCTTTATAAGGACTGGGACGCACCTGTACTCTATCGGCACGGAATAGGATGATTGAACTACGGCCTTTGACGCGATTGAACCTAGCTGCCCTGAAGCGGGTTGCAAGCGGCTATTCTTCTGACAGTAAATATACGGTCGTCTATACAGAAACGGAAAGCTGCGTTTCATTTGACATGCGCCTGATTCCCCTCGATAAACCGTATGTCAAAAGATTTTCCTATGACGATGAGATCCTTCAGCAATACAACGGGATCCTCGAAACTGGGTATTCGTTTGGAGCATACGATGGCAATCTGCTCATGGGGCTCATTATTGCTGAAGGACACCAATGGAATCGTAGTTCATTTGTCCATGAGTTCCATGTCGCAGAGACACATCGCAATCAGAGTATCGGGAAACGACTGATGGAATGTGTCAGAGAGAAAGGGAGTCGCGCGGATTTTCGAACAATCGTGTGTGAGACACAGAATACGAATCCTACCGCTATCCATGTATATCGTAAATTGGGTTTCAGAGTTGAAGGGATTGATATTTCCCTCTACTCGAACCACGACTACCCCGAAGGCGAGATAGCAATTTTTATGAAACGAAGAGTCTGCGATATTTTGTAGATTGTTTTATGGTAGATTTTAGAATTACTTAGATACTCCCAATGCACGCCAACCCCCTAAATCCCCCTTATCAGGGGGACTTTGGACACCTCGTGAAGGTCAGAGTTATTGGTATGTGTCTACTTATTTCTTTCATTCACCATGGTTGTCAGATCCCACTACGGATAAATTAGATACCCTTTCCGCTCTGTCGGGGTGCGAAAGAGGCATCCTCCAGCAGTGACATAGAGCGTCTGCAGATCTGCATCACCAAAGGTGCAATTTGTCGGTTGGTCGCTCGGAATTGGATGTGTTTCCAGCACACGACCGTTCGGTGCAAACACGTAGATCATGGGACCCGGTCCGCTCTGTTTCCACCCCGCCGTCGCAACGATATTCCCCTCTGTATCCAGACACATTCCATCAATCCCACGATGCGGAAAGAAGTTGTGCAGCACCTCATATTCCCCCACGGTTCCATCGTCGTTGATTGGATACCCTCGTAACTCCCGCTTGTTGTCGCCATAGTGGCTTTGAGCAACGTAGAGCCACTTTTGATCCGGCGAAATCAGAAGTCCATTCGGCTTCGTCGTGTCGTAGGTAACCCGGTCGATTTTCCACCCGCCATCCGGCTGCGGATCCAGCCGAAACACAGATTCATGTCCAAGTTCCATGTCATCGAACTTCTCACCGTAGCGCGGATCGGTAAACCATATCCGTCCCTTTGCATCAAAAGCAAGGTCATTCGGACTGTTGAGACGTTTTCCTTCAAAACTATCCGCGAGCACATCTGTGGTGCCATCTGCGTTGTAGCGCACCATCCGCCTGCCGTCACTTCCACCTTCGCAGGCGTATAGGTGTCCCGCCTTGTCGAACATCAGACCATTTGCTTCGTTTGTTCCTGTGCGAAACTCGGTGCATTCGCCGCTGCTTGGATTATAGCGCATGATGTGGTTGTTCGGAATATCGGTAAATAGCACCGCGTCCCCATCCCACGCAGGCCCCTCTGTAAAATCAAATGGTCCTGCAACCAATTCAAAATCCCAACTCATATCTTGCCTCCTAAAAAAATGATGTAGTACGGTGGCAGTTATAACACGGATTTGTGGTCTAAGTCAAGGAGAGAGTTCACTGCTTTTTTGTTGGCAGGGCAGTGAATTTCGGTTATAATATTGTTGGTTCATTGGTGCACTAGTTCATTGGTTCATAGGTTTATAGGTTACGATATACGGGGTACAGCTAACCACTAAGGAGGAATATCGAAATGGCAGTTCTGAGACATGTCGCATTGCGAGTTAAAGACAAGGAAGAGACACGCCGATTTTATGAGATGATTGGATTCAAATTTGTTGGGTATCGCGGTCCAGACAGCGCTAGCAGCATAGATCTTACCGATGGAACACTTAACATGACAATCCTCCAGTACGACGGTAAAGAACGTCAACCGCTAGAGGAACTCACCGAGTTTATGCACATTGGAGTCATTGTGGAGGACTTGGCGGATATCTACAAAAAACTTCTAGACAGTGGTGCCGACCTATTGCGTGATGATGTGAAACAGCGGAATTTGATCGATTGGGAAAAACCACCGACCCGATCTTTCAAGGTCTCTGACCCGGATGGCAACGTGATTGACATTACGTGTGCAAAGGATGAGTGGCGTGGGGTTACCGTTTAATCGTGTGCTACCGCTAACCTCTAGTGGCAAAAGTTATTATGCTTACGAGTTACGGCATACGGAGTATGCCTATACTATACGCAAATGAAACCGCCGGAAAGTGCAGGAAACATCATTGACTTGGAGGCTTATCAACACCGAACAGAATAACGCCGCCATGAATATGGCAATTGATGAAGCGATGCTTTTGACGCAGAAAGCTAGCTTTCAACCGACGCTGAGGTTTTATGACTGGCTGCAGCCATCATGCAGCTTCGGCTACTTCCAGCGGATTGCAGAGGAGGTAGATGTCGCAGCGTGTGATACTCATGGCATTGAACTTGTTCGGCGAATGACTGGCGGCGGCACAGTGGTACATGGTTGGGATGTAACCTATACTATTATCGTTCCTCACGGTTGTGGCGGTCTGTCGAAGGATATTTCGGCGGCATACTGCGCTATTAGCAACTGCCTGATTAACGGATTGCAGCGGTTAGGAATTGATGTCGCACACCAGATCGAAAAGCCACTAGCAGGGAACGCTCCTAATATTTGTCTCACCAATCCAGCCCAGTATGATACCCTTCTCAATGGTAAAAAGATTGCGGGCGTCTCCCAGCGTCGCAACCAATCAGGTGTGATGTATCAAGGCTATATCGCTCTCGACCTTCCCACCTCAGATGTTTTAGTTCTCGCTTCAAAACAGGTCGGCTTTGATCGGGTAGCAGCGGGACAGTCCACTGCAATCAATCAGTGCCGGTCTGCCCCGATTTATCGGAACCAGCTTGAAGATGCAGTCGCCCTTGGATTTGGGAAGACGCTCAGCATTCAATTCGTTGATGCCGAACTACTTCCTCAAGAGATAGAAACCGCTGAATTGCTTGCACAGACAAAGTACGGGTCTGCTGAATGGAATTTTCGTCGATAGATCAAAGTGGTGCCCCTTCAAACGTCCTACACGATTGGGAGACTGTTCTTATCCCACCGAGTGCTTTCATTATGGGCACCGACATCGAACCGTTCTACGGCACAATTTTGGCGCAGTCTCGGCATGCGAAACTGGACGAAGCTCCGATACATGTTCGGTTTCTTGAGGCTTACCGCATCGCTCGCTATCCTGTCACAAACGCGGAATATGAAGTTTTTGTGAATGCAACGGGACACACACCGCCACCCCACTGGGAAGATGGGAAAACTCCTGCGGCCGAAGCGACCTTACCCGTTGTTCACATCAGTTGGCATGATGCAAATGCCTACGCGGAATGGGCACAAGGACGACTCCCAACCGAAGCAGAATGGGAAAAGGCAGCAAGGGGTGCAGATGGTCGTATTTACCCTTGGGGAAATGACTTTGAGCGTTCGGGAGATCAGGGAGCGATCTTTCTCGCAGATCAACCCACACCGGTAGGAAATCGTCCTGCTGCCGTAAGTCCTTACGGCGTGCACGAGGTTGCTGGAAATGTGTGGGAATGGACCACCGACTGGTATCAACCGTACGAGAGAAACTCCCATCGAGATAGCGACTACGGGAACAAACATAAGGTCTTGCGGGGCGGTTCATGGTTGGAGGTCCGCGACGAGACCGCAAACCGATATTTCCGATGCGCCAACCGTTTGCACGCCCCACCCAATTATACCGCAAACAATATCGGTTTTCGGTGTGTTCGAGGTGTCGTGCCCGCTCGTTTGAACCCCGATGCAGCCGGGGAGGAGACGCCGGTCTATCCGACACAAATCTCCACTGAACTGTTGAACAAATATGTTAGACAAGAGCGATCAAAGAATTTGCAGCGGATTCGCAAACGCGCACGAGAACGGTGTTTTAGTGATTTCGGTATTGCAGCCCTCGCGATTGGGGTAGGCTCTTACGGCATGATGATTCCAAAATACGCGATGGGTGGGTTTACGTTGGGGATGATTGGTATCGGTTTTTTATTTAGCGCAGGCGTGAACTTCTGGCGACAGTGGAAGGCGAGAAAACTCTTAAACTTGAACAAGATGGAAAGAGCGTGAAACCTGATCCGTGAGGCGTGAAAACAACCTGTTCATGGGTACAGCGGTAAGGAACAACGATCGTTGTTCCCTGCGGTTTCTGTTGCACGATTTCTTAATATGAGCCATGCTGCTCAGGATTTTGGTGGGGGTTCTTGGGTTGAGATGAATGCAAATGACACCGATCGGCGTCTCAAGTCACGTAGCGTTATACTTCTTCTCTCGGTTTCGATTATTGCAATTTGTGCGATTGTTTACGAGCTTGGGATCGGGAGTTTATCTTCCTACCTCTTGGGTAACAGCGTCTACCAATTCTCGATTACGATCGGGCTATTTATGACGGCGATGGGGATCGGATCGTATCTGTCGAAATATATTACCCGTCAACTCATCACAGCGTTCATCCAAGTTGAGGTAGCAATTGGATGTATTGGTGGCTTTTCTTGTCCTATTCTTTTTGCGGCATACAGCTTCAAGTTCATCTACGTCCCAATCATGTGGACATTGATTATTCTTATCGGAACCCTGATTGGCTTGGAGTTACCGCTGCTGACCCGAATCTTCCGTGAATATACGACCCTGCGAATAGCCCTAGCGAATGCGCTCACCTTTGACTATCTGGGCGGATTAATCGGTGCTCTTGCGTTTCCATTGCTGCTGTTGCCCTTGTTGGGAATTTTTGAGACTTCACTGGTCATGGGGCTTGCCAACCTCGCTGTGGTGATTGGCAACCTGATTCTGTTTCGACGCGAAATTCAGTACTTCAAGCGGACGGTTGTGGCAGCAGTATTGGTAACAACAGGATTAGTTGTTGCTCTGGTGATCAGCGATCCGGTGAGCGGCTATCTTGAGCAGCGTGTTTACGCCGACCGGATTATCTTGTCGAAGGCTTCCAAGTATCAACGTATTGTCGTAACGCGCTGGAAGAACGATGTCCGTCTCTATATCAACGGACGGCTGCAATTCAGCGCGGTGGACGAGTATCGCTATCATGAAGCCCTGATTCATCCGGCGGCTTCTCTGATTCCTTCACGGGCACAGGTGCTTGTCCTCGGGGGCGGCGATGGACTTGCCGCACGCGAAATCTTGAAATACGACGATGTGGTCGAAATCACGGTGGTCGATCTTGATCCGATGATAACAGAACTCGCGTCTACAGACAGCACCCTCCGCCGACTCAACCAAGATGCACTCGACAATCCAAAGGTGAAAGTGATTAATCAGGATGCACAGCAGTTCCTCCAAGCAACCGACCAACGTTATAATTTAATTATTATCGACCTTCCCGATCCCAGCGATGAGTCGCTCGTGTCGCTCTACTCAGAGACATTCTATCACCTCGTCAAACGCCATCTCGCCAAAGATGGACTCGCTGTGACGCAGAGCAGCTCTCCCTTTTTTGCACGCAATGCGTTCTGGTGCATCCATCAAACCATCGAATCTGCGGGGTTATATGCAACTGCTTACCATGTGAACGTGCCAAGTTTCGGTGAATGGGGATTCAATCTTTTTGGTGGGTGGCAGATTGATCCGCAGAAGATAACGATAACGGCGCCAACCCGTTTTCTATCTGACGAATCGCTCGCACCACTGTTTGTCTTTGATAAGGATATCGATGAAGTTGAAACGCAAATCAATACTCTCTTGACGCCAATTCTGCTTTTCTATCACCGGGAGGGTTGGGAGTCGTGGGGACTATAGAACTTTTTGTGCAAGTTGGTGAGGGTGTCATTTCCATATCGTTCAAGGGTTCATTGGCTCATTAGCTCATAGGAGTTACGCACTGGTGTGGAAAACAGATTACACTCATGTTAAGAAATCGTGCAACAGAAACCGAGTTTTGAAAAAAGCTCGGTTTCTCCTAGCCATGAACAAATTGTTTTCACGTTCCACGCACCACGTTTCACCTAAATTATGCGTCCAATTCCTCGCCGTCTTTTTCTCCAATACTGCCTCCTTGGGTTAGGGATGCCGTTTTTGCCGAGATGCTCGTCACCCTCCCCGAAGCCGGCAACCTTCAATATTCCGGGTGAGATTGTCGGTGAGTCGAGTGGGATTGGACATCTTGTTCGGCAACCGATTGCGGAAGCACTTATCCCACCCCCAAACGGTAAGCGATACTCCGCAATCATTATCGGTGGAGGGGTATCGGGGGTGAGCGCTGGCTGGAAATTGGCGCGGTCTGGTGTTACCGATTTTGTCATCCTTGATCTGGGAGATCAATTGGGTGGAACCTCAATCTCAGGTAACGTCGGAGCAAATGGTATCGCCTTTCCTTGGGGAGCGCACTACATCAACACGCCGCCGATGGAAGCAGATTGTATTCTTGAGGTACTTGAGGATCTTCAGGTTGTCGTTGACTACACCTCGCTTGGTTGGCCCATCATGAACCCGGACTACATCCTACGTGAACCGGCGGAGCGTTTGTTTATTGAGAATCGTTGGGTGGAGCACCTCGACCCCTTTTCCACCGGGACTCAGGAAGATCAACAGGCATTTGAAGAATTTCAGACCGATATGCTTCGGTGGACGCTCTATAGGGGCGCGGATCAACACCGGGCGTTTATGCTGCCGTTAGAGTATAGCAGCGCAGATCCGGAGGTGCGTGCGTTAGATAAGATTACGATGCGGGAATATATGCGACAAAAGGGGTGGAACTCGGAGCGATTGGATTGGTTTGTCAACTACGGCTGCCGCGATGATTATGCCTGCCCGATTGATGAGGTGTCGGCGTGGGTAGGGATTCACTACTACGCCTGTCGATACTATGCGGACCAACTACAGGATCGCTTCCCCGTCCATACGGTCACATGGCCCGAAGGTAACGCCTTTTTAGTAAATGGCATGGCACGACGCTTTTCGTCAGCAAACGTCCGCTTGAATGCCCTTGTTCTATCTATCCGCCAGCAGGGGGAGGAGATACTTGTAACTTTCATGGATACCCAGACCCGCCAGTTCACAACGTTGCGCAGTCACACAGTGATCTATGCCGGACAGAAGCATATCGCCAGCTATATCATACCGAATCTCCCGGATGACCAGAAGGCTGTGTTTCAGGAGTGCGAATATACGCCGTGGCTGACAGGGAGTATCCACCTCAAACGCTTACCGCAGACAAAGCAGAGTGTGCTTGCTTGGGATAATGTCATGTATGAGAGTGAAGGGTTGGGCTACATCGCCGCCGAGCATCAGACGCGGGATGCAGCGGACGGTGAGGGTCCGTCGGTTCTGACCTACTATCTACCCTTTGACCGCGAACCGGATATCAAGCGGAGAGAGTTGTTGGACAAAGGTCACGATTTCTGGGTGAATGCAATCATGAAAGATCTGTGGGAGATGCACCCCGGCATCGAAAAGGATATCACCCGGATAGATCTCTACAAGTGGGGGCACGCGATGATAAGACCGACGCCGAATTTTATTTGGGGTCCGGATCGGGCGCTGCGTGG
>JAGWBT010000027.1:2279-11381 GCA_021295755.1 Candidatus Poribacteria bacterium | reverse complement strand
GCGATGGATGCGCTGCGGATTCCTTATGCGGATTCGATTCGAGGCGGTGTTCGGTAATTAAAAAAGCTGCTTTTCTTATCCGTTTTTTGGCAACTATGCTATAATTAACCTAAGCTGCTAGTTATGTGCAACGCGATAAAAGTTAGTCTCCTATACCCGTAGGTCGGGCATCTAGCCCGACCTACAAAGCCCCAGAGGGGCGATATGTGTATAGTACATCGGTAAACCAATTCCCCCAAGCCCCAGAGGGGCGACATGTATGTCGTCCATTAGATTATTTTTGATAGGCATCGGGTATGAAAGGTTGTTGTAGTGAACAACGATCGTTGTTCACTACGATGGTCCCCACCGGTACATAGAAGCGCGTATATTTCGTAGGGAACGGGGATCTCCGTTCCATTTGTCTTAAATCACTGGGGTAATGCGTCCGAGCGCCATCAAAATTGGCTCAATTTTCAAATGTCAACACGCCCTAGCAACTTGCGTTATAATTACCTTGTTTTATGCGATTTTGTGTTGATCGACAAAATAGTAGACGCAGTAATAGGGCAGGAATCCGGCGATGCAAGCATTAGGGCGACAAATTTTGATTGAATTTTACGATTGCGAAAGCGAGGTACTCACTGACAGAGATCGAATCCGTCAATATATGCTTGAAGCAGCCCATCACGCCGGAGCAACGGTGATATCGGATACATTCCATCATTTCAAACCGGACGGGATTAGCGGTGTGGTCGTCATTGCGGAATCTCATATATCCATTCATACTTGGCCCGAACATCGCTACGCTGCGGTCGATGTATTTACCTGCGGCGATGCCGTTGATCCTTGGGGCGTTCCGCGCTATATCCAAGAAAAGCTACAAGCTGAAAACGTCTCAAGCATGGAGATAAAGCGTGGGCTTTTCCCAATCCCGGTACAGTATAAGAATGAAACGTGATGCGTGAAACGTGAAGATAATTTGTGCATTAGTTCATCAGTTCATTTGTTCATTGATTTATTAATTGTACTAGCGGACTCTTGAACTCAATATCCTGACCGACTCGCACCAAAAGTTAATAGAATCTTTTAAACTTAACTTATAGAAATACTGGTAGGAGGAAATTATCCGATGAAAGTGGATCTAAATGAACGGGTCGCGATCGTGACCGGTGGTGCACACGGTATTGGACGGGCCATTGTGCAGGCGTTATCCGATAACGGTGCCCATATTGTCATCGTGGATATAGACGGTGAAGCCGGTGAAAAAGCCGCAAATGAGATCATAGAAGACGGTGGAGCGTGTATGTCGCTGGCAGGTGATGTATCCGATGCGGAACAGATGAAGGCTGTGGCAGAGCAGGTAATGGATCAGCTTGGACGGATTAACATACTGATCAATAATGCTGGCATTAATACCCGCAGCGACCGTGTGCCGATTCACCAATACTCGCTTGAAGATTGGAATCGGATTTTGGATGTTGACCTGACGGGCGTTTTTGTAACCAGCCGCGCGATTATTCCGGAGATTCTGAAGAACCCCGATGGTGGACGCATTGTGAACACCAGTTCTATTGCGGGTTTGGTGCCCTTGCGGTTACAGACCGCCTATATTGCTGCCAAAGCGGGTGTTGCCAACCTGACAAAATCAATGGCGATAGAACTCGGTTCAGAAGGAATTCTTGTCAATGCAGTGGCACCGGGATCTACGCTGACTCGCGGGACTGAGGCGTTGTTTTACGGTCCCAACGGTGCGTACACCGAAAACGCTGCCAGCTTGCTATCGCATATCCCATTAGGGCGACCGGGTAAGGTGGAAGAGATAGCGCACGCTGTGCTATTTTTGGTGTCTCCGGGAGCGAGTTATGTTAACGGGGTCGTCTTGCCAGTAGATGGCGGCTGGACTGCTGGCTATGTGCGCGAATGGTAGATTGCGCCGGAGGAGCGAGGATATGAACATTACAGTTGGCAGCGCACCGGACTCGTGGGGAGTCTGGTTTCCAAGCGATCCGCAGCAGACACCGTGGCATCGATTCATGGATGAAATTGTCGAAGCCGGCTACGAATGGACGGAGTTGGGCCCGTACGGCTATCTTCCCACCGACTTACCTACCCTCCGTAGAGAACTCAGCAGACGCGGTTTGAAGGTGACGGGGACATTTGCAATGGCAAATGTTGAAGAGCCATCGTTATGGAGCGAACTGGAAAGGCAGGTGATGGGCGCAGGCGAGCGACTTGCAGCCCTCGATGCAAAGTATCTTGTGCTCATTGATGATACCTACACAGATCTCTTCACTGGTGAGGCAATTGCGCCTAAGCGGCTTGATGAAGAGGCGTGGCACCGATTCATTGAAACGACGCACAAGGTAGCGGACATAGCGCGAGACAGATTCGGTCTCCAGTTGGTTTTTCATCCCCATGCGGAAACGCATGTTGAGTACGAAGATCAGATAGAGGCATTCCTTGAGCAGACCGATCCGGACCGTGTATCCATCTGCTTCGATACGGGGCATCACGCGTATCGGGGTGGAGACCCCATCAATTTTATGCGCCGACACCATGATCGCATTCCGTACTTGCACTTGAAGAGCATTGATCCAGAGATACAGGAACGGGTAGAGGCGGAGGGGATTCCATTTGCTGAAGCGGTGAAAATGGATATGTTCGTTGAACCGTCAAAAGGTGCGGTGGATTTTCTTGTGTTTCGGGATTTGCTGCAGGAGATTGATTACAACGGCTACGCGATTGTCGAGCAGGACATGTATCCAGCACCTTTCGATAAACCGTTGCCGATTGCCAAACGCACTCGCGAGTATCTACGTGAGATTGGAATAGGATAAGGCAAATCTCTCTTAAATTGTTGTTTCTGTAGGGTTCAGCGGTCGTTGAACCCTACGAATTACGCTTTACGTTTTAGTGGGAGGCTATATGACTATGTATCGTGTGGGAATCATGGGTTGTGGGCGTATTGCTAGCACAATGGAGGACGAGTCTGATACGCACCCTATTTCCATTACAGGGGCATTTGACACACTGCCCAACACCGAAGTTGTCGCAGGCTGTAACAGAGGCGCAGAAAAATTGCACGCCTTTGGCGAGCGATGGGGAGTGGATGCGCTTTATCACGACTATCGTGAGATGCTAGCGCAAGAGGACTTGGACATCGTCTGTGTTGCGACACACCCACCGCTACATCCGGAGATGGTGATCGCATCCGTTGAGGCAGGTGTGAAGGGGATCTTCTGTGAAAAGCCGATGGCGTTAAGTATAGGTGAGTGCGACGCGATGATCGATGCTTGCGAAGATGCCGGGGTGAAGATGTTGATTAACTGTTCTCGGCGATGGTCGGGAGATTACCAAGCCGCCAAGGATCTGATAGACTCCGGTGAGTTGGGACCACTACTCCATGTCGTTGCTCATTGCGAGGGGTGCAAACCATCTCCGGACTGGGTCGCTGATACTGAAGGACCGTTGTTGCACGATGCGGTGCATACCTTCGACACGCTTCGTATCTTTGCAGGCAATGTTGAATCGGTGTTGGGGACAGCGCGGAGGCGTACCCGTCATGAGTTCCGGGTGGAGGACACCAGCTACTCCCTGTTGCAGTTCCAGAACGGTGTGGACGGCGTTGTAATCAGCGATGAACTGACCGAATATGAGCGATGGGATGTGGAACTACAGTGCGAAAGAGGACTGGTGCGGTTAGGTTTTGGTGCGGGTATGTGGAAGGCAGAACCGATAGAATTTGAGAAGGGATCCTGGTGGGCACTTGAACCTCGTCCGCTCCCCGATTCGACTTGGGAGGAAACCGCAACCCTACGTGCCGCTCAGGATTTGATTGATTGCATTGAGAATGACACGCAGCCACGCTGTACTGGACACGATGGTCGTGCCTCCATTGAGGTTATCATGGCGATTTATGAATCGGAACGGCGTAACAACGCATGGGTTGATTTGCCGCTCGGCGTGAGTGATTCGTTGGTTGACATCCTGCGACGAGAGGGAAAACTGTAAGAGCGTAAAACGTGATGCGTAAAACGTGAAAACAAATTGGTTCATCGGCTCATCGGTTCATTGGTGCTCGACAACGGGGCTCATAGAAAAAGAATATGCCAAAACGCTAAGAGCGTGAAACGTAAAAATAATTGGAGGATTTAAGATGCATCCGCTCGTAGATCTTGAAGTGCCAGCAGGGGCTGTCGCCGTCCACTGGTTTGAACAGAGTACTTTCGCGGTGAAAGATTCGCACGGGACAATTGTGCAGATTGACCCATACTACCCACACGATCGTCCCGCTGACAGATTCATCCATACCGATCCGCCGTTAGACGAATCTCAACTCCCGACAGATTATGTGCTGTTGACACACAACCACGGCGACCACACTTGGCCCGAATCAATTGACCGTATCCATCAGACTTCACCGGGGGTGAGGTGCGTTGGACCGGAAGAGAGTATCGCGCAGGTGCTATCAGATACGGCTGTTGACGCAGACCATACGACGACAATCCGCGCAGGCGAGTCATCATCTCTCGGTTCACTCACAGTTAATGCTGTCTACGCGAAGCCGCCAAACGGTCATCCGGATGCAGATATTGCCCCGCCCGATGTCACCCATCTCGGCTACGTTCTCAAGACGGATGGAGTGACGCTCTACTTTTCCGGTGATCCTATCAACACCTTCGCTGATCACGATGAGTTGGTGAACGCTGTCGCTGAACATAACCCGGACATTGGGTTCTTGACGAATCATCCGACGGAAGGAGAATTTCCGTTCTACGATGGCTGTGTAAAGATGGCACAGCGGATTGGACTCAAGCATGCTGTTCCCGCACACCGCTCCTGCTTTGTCACGCGGGATTATGATCCGAATGAGTGGGCGGCACAATTTCCGGCTGGTGGACCTGAACCGCTGATAATTCCACGAAATTCACACATTATTTATCCGAGCTAAGGCAATGATAAGGAATTAAAATGGGTTGGAAAGAAGAGCTCGCGTCCCTTACCCAAAACGGAAACAACCCGTCCAAACTACGCTTCGATGAACCACTTAGTAAACACAACTACTTTGGAATAGGCGGTAATGCTGCGGCGTATTTTGAAGTGAGCACAATCGACGAATTGGCGTATGTGGCACAGCTGCAAAAGCGTAGTAGTGTGCCGGTTGCCATCATTGGGCGAGGGTCAAATCTGCTCGTTAATGACGCCGGATATCCGGGGATTGTCATCCGATTAATCGGCGAATTTAATCGGCTTGAATTTACTGAGAATCGTGTTGACGTAGGCGCGGGTGTTTCCCTACCACGGCTGTCGAAAATGGCGGCAGGCCACGGATTGAGCGGCGTCGAGTTCGCGCTCGGGATTCCGGGATCTGTCGGTGGTGCACTGATTATGAATGCAGGTGCTTGGGGCAGCAGCTTCGGGGATTTGATCGAGCGTGTACAGGTAATGACAGCCGAGGGCAAGTTAATGGATATCAGCCGTGATGACGCAGGGTTTAGTTATCGTCATAGTGGACTGAAAACCTACTTCTGCGTGACGGGAGCAACGCTTACACTGATTCCCGGCGATCCGCAGGAGGTTGACGACCTCATGCAGGATCTCTATAACCAGAAGATCACGAGCCAACCCTTTGCCGAGGAGAACGCAGGGTGTATGTTCAAGAATCCACCCGGTCATTCTGCTGGAAAATTGATTGATGAATGCGGTCTGAAGGGGCATCGGATCGGTGGAGCAGAGGTATCTAAAATCCACGGGAATTTTATCCTCAATCTCGACAATGCAACCGCTCACGATGTGCTATCGCTCGTCCGTCATATCCAAGATCACGTCAAACAGGAAAGAGGCGTCGATCTGGAGATGGAGGTTCAGCTACTGGGGTTTTGACAGTGCATACAGCTTGATTTGTCACGAATTTAACGTAGGAGGTTATAAAGTGCTGAAATCTATAGATGAAGACTCACTCAAAGCTGCCCAAGCGATTCTATATCCAGAAGAGCTTTTTCAATTCGATTCGGTTGCGGAGGGGATTTGGGGTGGTTTTGAAGCGGTAACGGATACGGCTGTGCAGTTTTTCCACGAACACGGATATCTAGTTATCCACGATGCGTTTAGCCCAGAAGAGGTGCGCGAGACATTAGATGGAATGCTCTACCTGATGGATGGGAAAAATCCAGATTACAGGGGTATCCAATATGAACCGACACTGGTCAGATATAGGTCGGAGTTACCCGCAAAAGAGAGACGCGATATCATCCGCAAGATTGCCACCTTTGTGAACTTTGAACCGCGTCTGAAAGCGATATCCGAGCATGAAGGACTAATGACTGTCGTTCAACGCCTGATTGAGGACACACCCAGACTGTTCCAAGATATGGGACTGATTAAACCGCCACACATCGGTTCAGAGAAGCCGTGGCATCAGGACTGTGCCTACTTCAATTTGCCGTTGGATACGCCGGTCGTCGCTGCTTGGATTGCACTGGACGAAGCGACACCTGAAAATGGATGTATGCACGTCATCCCCGGTTCTCATAGAGAGGGACCTATGGTACATTTCCACAGGCGTGATTGGCAGATATGTGATACGCATGTCCCTGTAAACCGTGAGGTGATGGTACCGCTCAAGGCAGGAGGCTGTCTGCTCTGGCATGGCTTGTTGCATCACGGCACGCCTGCGAATCGATCAAACTTGCGGCGTCGAGCGTTGCAATTCCATTATTGCCCTGAAAGCACCGGAAGTATTGACACTGAGGAACGACTGGAAGTGTTTGGGAGTGAAGGGAAAGACGTTGAGTGTTAAATACAGAAGTGTATGATAGTTTGAACCAACCAGACGCAGGTGGCTTATGCGCTACATCGGCAGTAAATTGAACCTGTTATCCCATATTGAAGAGGTAGTTGACAAGCTAGGGGTTAAGGAGGGGATATTTTGTGACCTGTTCGCTGGAACAGCGTGCGTCGCAGCGCACTTCAAACGTCGAGGATTTCGGATTATCTCCAACGATCTCCTCGAACTCTCCTACGCCTTTCAGCAGGCGCTGATTGCCAATAACGAGGCACCCAAATTTACTGGTATTGTCGAAACACTCGGTGATGTACACGGTGATAGCCTATTTGCTAATCTTTCACCATACCATAAGGTGGTAGCTTGGTTGAATTGCCTACCCGGCAAGAAAGGGTTTATTTTTCACAACTACTGTCCGTCAGGGAATAACGAATACGGTCGGCAATACTTGTCGGATAGCAATGGACAGAAGATTGACGCGATCCGCCAACAGATTCAACAGTGGCGCGATGCGGGTGAGATTACGGAAAACGAGTTTTATCTGCTGCTCCTACCGTTGTTGGAGGCGACATCAAAGGTCGCCAACATTTCTGGCACCTATGGAGCGTATCTGAAGCACTGGGACCCACGGACTTACAAAGATTTGCCCATGGTTCCGGCTGAGATTATTCGGTCAGATATGTCGCATCAAGTATTCCGGCAGGAGGCAAACCGGTTGATTGAAGATATTCGGTGCGATGTCCTCTATCTTGACCCCCCGTACAACACCCGTCAATATATTACCAGTTATCACCTGTTGGAGACAGTTGCGCGGTATGATACCCCTGCACTTCATGGAAAAACGGGGCTGCGAAACTATGACAAGAATGAAAAATCGGCGTACTGCTCCAAATCGGGTTGTTATCAGGCGTTCCAAGATCTGATAGAGAAGGCAGACGCACGACATATTCTGGTGAGTTACAACAACGAAGGGATTCTGTCGCGCGATGAGGTGATGTCTATCCTCTCCCTTCGAGGCAAACCTCGCTGCGATTCTTCCATTGACTACCGGCGATTCAAAAGCAATTCTCATGGAGCTCAACCCACCTTAGACAACCGTGTACAGGAATTGTTGTTTCACCTTGAAGTAAGGACGCTCCCAAAACGATCGCAGCCAAAAAGTGAAGAAAAGGAGCCAAAAGGGCGTTACGACCCGCGAAATCCGCTCAACGATCTCTCCGGCAGCGAGTGGACATATTTCCTCAACTCCGTGGAATTGGAAGGGGACGAATACAATGTGGGAAAGCTCAACAATCTGTCTGAAGAGGAATGGGCAATTGCCTCCGCTCCCGTTTGGGATACATACTATCCAACCAGCGGCTCCCAAGCTGATGCCCACAGTATTCGGAAGCAGCACCCTTCGCCAAAACCACCTGCCCTGATGAAACGTCTGATTGAGTTTTTTACGAAGAAAGGGGGCCGTGTCTTAGATCCGTTTGTTGGGGTCGGTGGCACGTTGCTAGCGTGTTCAATGGCAGGCAGGGATGGGGTTGGGATCGATCTCTCGCGTGAATATCTTGAGATTTACCGTCAAGCCTCCGCTGAACTTGGCTTGGAAGCGCAGCCGTTCCTTTGTGGAGATGCCAGGGATTTGGAGAATCTGTTAGGGGCGGCGGAACCGTTTGATCTGGTTCTGACCGATCCGCCCTACAGTGACATGCTTTCTCGGAAGCGCAGTGGCGAACGAAAAAAGAAAAAAAGAGATGATAGTCCAACGCCTTTCACAGATAGCCCTGATGACTTGGGCAATATGCCGCCGTCGCAGTTCTACGAATCACTGAAGGCGGTGCTTGTCCAAGCCACAGCGTACCTCAAACCGAAAGGGTACGTTATTGTTTTCTGTAAAGATCTTCAACCAACAGAAAAATCTCACAACATGATTCACGCTGATGTTGTAGAGACTCTTGCGGATATTGAGAACCTACGGTTTCGAGGCTACAAAATCTGGTATGATAAATCGTTGAGGCTCTATCCGTTCGGTTACCCATACGCCTATGTTTCCAATCAACTCCATCAATTCAGCTTGATTTTCCGCAAGGAAAAATAAACAAGGTGCCGGGATTCGGAGATCGCCCCTACAGGCGAACTAAAGGCACCTATACAGCCGTGCCGAACATAAAGCTAAGATTGGGTTGACATATTTAGTGTGGATGTTGTTTAATATCTCTCATGTTAATACAATCGAGAATAGTTAAAACCGTTTCACGGTACGGAAACGGAATCAGTTAATTGAATCAATCTTCTACCACCGGAGGTTACTCATGCTAACGCAGGAACAAATTAACGCGTATAACGAA
>JAGWBT010000027.1:0-2045 GCA_021295755.1 Candidatus Poribacteria bacterium | reverse complement strand
AGTGTTCAGTGGCATCACACCGTTTTACACGCAAAGCCCCCGGAACGAGGGACTCCCTTCCCGATGCATCAGGACTATCCCTTCTATCCGCACGATGGTCTAGATTTTGTCGACTGTCTGCTTCACCTCGATGATACGCCGCTTGAGAGTGGAAGCCTTTGCGTCGTGCCGGGTAGCCATAAGGATGGGGGTCTTGAACACATCATGGGGCCCGACACCGCGCCGCATCTGCCAACCGATGTGTACCACCCGGACAGAGTAGAGTCTATTCCCATACCCGCAAAAGCCGGGGATGTGATATTCTTCAGTGAACCGTACCGATAAGTGGCGTCGATCTGTCCGCTTTGGCTATCACGATTCGGCGATGCGCCCCGTTGGTCGGTATGACGATGACCCGTACCGGATTGATCCGAACAATGTACTAGAGGGTAACACTAACACCATTGTGTCCGGCTATAAGACAAGTCAAGACGCAAGCTAATCGTTACGAAAGTGGGAGACAGGACTTGGTTATCCCGCTGATCCCTGAATCCCATCGACTATTGGAGGAGATATTCTTCTATGGCATTAACAGACGACACTTATGCGAAACCGTTCATTGTCGATAAGAACTTGGGAGCGAACCTAGATCCAGATGAGACCGATTTAACCCGAACCAATTCGGACGGTGAACCGGTGATTGAACCCACTCAGGAACAGAAGTATATCTTCGATAGTAAAGGGTGGGTATTGATCCCGGGCGTGTTGACAGAAAACGAAGTTAAAGAGATGCGGGAATTTGGTTACCAGTTGCGTGACAACCCGGATTCTATCCCTGAGCATGAGCGTTCCCCTCTCGGTGGACCGATGCAGAAACTCTCTGACCATCCGCTCGTTGTGGGGTTCATGAACGAATTTGTGGCGTATCCGGCGTTGGCGAGTCAAGATTGCTACGGATTCCGTATGGAATCTTGCAGCCTCATGCACCGGACAATCGGTGACACCCCATTCGGGCCACACAACGGTAATGGACTGTGGCGTTTTCCGGGCGATTCACATTTCTACCACTGCGTACCCGGTAGGGCGCACAGCGGTCTAACCCGCGTGGTTTGGGAGTTCAATCCGGTGAAGAAAGGACAGGGTGGTACACTGTTCGTTACTGCGAGCCATAAGGCAGTATACACCGCACCTCCAAGCATTCAGGACCCCGGCTCACCTCTCTGGGACACCTATTCCTGTCCTGCTGGCTCTTTGATGTTCTTCACCGAAGCTATTACTCATAGCAGCTCGGCGTGGACAAACACAGAAAATGACCGGCTCGCTATCTTTAGCTGTTACAACACAGTTGACACCAAATGGCACGATTGGGATCCGCACCCGACACTCCTAGAATCAATGCCACCAAAGCGTCGCACCCTCTTCCGGCCCGTTCATGCCGCGAACAACCTGATTAATCCGGAGGAGGGATAGAAGGTGGCTTAACTGACTTGCCAAAAAAAACGACGTATTGCAGCCTAAAAAAGCCCCGGTATCAGCACAGCTTGTCGGCTAATACTGGGGCTTTCTATTTGGATGAATTGTGTGAATTATCTAGTCTTGTCGTCAACCCGCTATTTTCCCATTCCGTTGTATCATTCTGATGATCGGTCGAGCCGTCTCGGTGGTCTTGTAGATCGTTTACCATATCTCCTCTAAAAACTTGTATTTCTACTGGAAATACGCTATAATTGTTTTGATGTTGTACCATGATGTTCCATCGGACCCTACAGCATCGTGGTTCATCGTTCCATAAGTGCTGGAACAACACAACAACTTTAGTGTGTAGGAATATATCATATGTTTCCAGCCGGAAATCCGGCGACCGGTTTTGGAGGAGAATATTATGGAAAAAGACTTTGCTTTTACAGGTGGACGCCCCGACCCGTTTACATTTCCAACGGAGAGCTTAATTGAAGCTAGTGAAAAAGCGCTGCGTAAGTTAGGCGGGGATCTTGTGAACTATCCCGGTGAACAGGGCTATCTGGGCTTACGTGAGTTGGCGTCGATGCGTTTTGAACGGCGGGAAG